>JBKJOI010000749.1:0-24772 GCA_046595695.1 Haliangiales bacterium
GCGGGAGCGCCAGCACGGGCACGCGACGCGCGACGTCGAGCGCGCGCAGGGTGATGAGATCCGGCGCGCCCGGGCCGACGCCCACGCCGTAGAGGGTCACGGGGGTGCTCATGAAGATGCCTCCGCCGCGGCCTTCGCGTCGGGTTTCGCGACCGCGGCCTTCGCGTCGGGTTTCGCGACCGCCGCCTTCGCGTCGGGTTTCGCGACCGAGAACACGTGGATCGGGTTCTGCGCCTCGTAGCGCAGGTAGCGCGCCAGCGGCTCGCCGCGCGAGACGTTCACCAGCGTGACCTCGGGCAGGATCTCGCGCCGCCGGAACGCCTGGTACGCCTCGGCGACGTTGTCGAGCGTGACCGCGTTCACCACCAGCCGGCCGCCCGGACGCAGCCGTTCGAGCGCGATCGCGATCAGCTCGTCCATGGCGCCCTTCGAGCCGCCGACGAAGACCGCGTCGGGATCGGGCAGCTCGGCGAGCGCCGCAGGCGCCAGGCCGTGCACCACCCGCAGGTTGTCGGCGCCGTGCAGGCGCGCGTTGTCCCTGCAGATGTCCACGCCCTCGGGATCGATCTCGATCGCGAACACGCGGCCCGCGGGCGCGAGCAGCGCGGCCTCGATGGCCACCGAGCCCGAGCCCGCACCGACGTCCCAGACGACCGCGTCCTCGGCGAGTCGCAGCTCGGCGAGCGACAGCGCGCGCACCTCACGCTTGGTGATGAGGCCCTTCTTGGGCATGCGCTTGGCGAACGCGTCCTCGTGCAGGAACGGGAAGGCAGGCGGCGCGCGCCAGGCCGCGTCACGGCGCACCAGCAGCAGCACGTTGAGCGGCGCGAAGCCTTCGGTCACCGTCGCCAGCGCGGGCAGATCCTCGTACGCGGTGACGCGCTCGGAGGCGCCGCCGAGATCCTCGCAGACCCAGGCGCGCCACGCGTCGGCGGCCACGCCGTACGTGACGAGGTGCGCCGCGATCCGCGCCGGGCTGTTCTCGTCGTCGGTCAGGAGCGCCGCCTTGGCCGCGCGCCGCAGCCGCGTCGCCACGCCCTCGAGCGGGCGCCCGTGCACCGACAGGAAGGTGGCGTCCTGCCAGGGCAGACCGACGCGTGCGAAGGCTGCCTGCACCGAGCTGGGCTGGGGCAGGATCTCGACGTGCTCGGCGCCCAGCCGCCGCACGATCAGCGCGCCCACGCCGAAGAACAGCGGGTCGCCCGAGGCCAGCACGCAGACGTTCCGGTCCTCGGCCAGCTCGGCGATGCGCTCGAGCGACGCGCCCAGGCCGCCCTTCAGCACGATCCGCTCGCCGGTGAACTGCGGGAAGAACGCCAGCTGCCGCTCGCCGCCGACCAGCACCTGCGCGGCCGCGACCGCGCCCGCCGCGCGCGCCGACAGGCCGATGCAGCCGTCCTCGCCGATCCCGACGACGATCACCGCGCGCCGCCGGGTCACGACGACGCCCCCGCCGACAGCAGCAGCAGCGCGTGCACGATGGCCACCGCGATCGGGCTGCCGCCCTTGCGGCCGCGCGCCACGATGCACGGCACGTCGAGCCCCGAGATGGCCTCCTTCGACTCGGCCGCCGAGACGAAGCCGACCGGTACGCCGACGACCAGGGCCGGCCGAGCCTCGCCGGCGCGGACCATGCGCGCGAGCTCGAGCAGCGCGGTGGGCGCGTTGCCGACCGCCACGATCGCGCCGTCCAACAGACCCAGGCGCTGCGCCTTGCGCATGGCCAGGACCGCGCGCGTCGAGGCCTGCGCGGTCGCGTCGGCGATCACGTCGTCGTCGGAGATGAAGCAGTGCACGCGGCAGCCGTAGACGGCCAGGCGCGCCTCGCTGACGCCCACGCCGATCATCTTCACGTCGACGACGACCGGGCAGCCGGCGCGCAGCGCGGCCACGCCCGCGGGCACCGCGCCTGGCGAAAGATGCATGAGCTGGGCGAACTCGAAGTCGGCGGTCGCGTGGATCACCCGCCGCACCACCTGCCACTCGGCGTCGGCGAAGCCGTGCTCACCGACCTCGCGATCGATGATCGCGAAGCTGTCGTCCTCGATGCGCCGGCCGAGCGCGGTCATCTGCCGCATGTCGTTCGGTTCGTTTGCGTTCGGAGTCGTGTGGGTGCTCATGCGCCTGCCTCCGCGGTTGCGTTCGGGTGTTGCGCCAGCAGCGCGCCGCCGAAATCGACCAGGACCGCGCGCACCGGCAGCGTGCCGCCGGCGTGCCGCTCGGCGTTCTCGGCGACCTTCTTGCAGACGAGCTGCGTGATCGCCGTGAAGCCCTCGGCGGCGCACATCTCGAGCACGTGGCGCGCGGTGTTGGCCGTGCGCACGCGCGCCTGCAGGTCCTCGCTCGCGCCCAGCTCGGCGGCGAGCGTGGCGAGCAGCTCCATGTTGACCTCCGACCCGGCCGCGTGGGTCTGCATGCGGCCGTCGGCCATCTTCGACAGCTTGCCCATCATGCCGACGATGGTCGCGCGCCGCGCGTGCCGCCGCGCCGCGTGCTTGAGCGCCACGCCGACGAAGTCGCCGACCTGGATGAACGCCTCCTCGACGAGCTCGGGGAACATCTTCATCGCGTAGGCCTCCGACTTGCCGCCGGTGGTGAACACGAAGTCGTCGAGCTCGCGCGCGCGCCCGACGTCGATCGCCTGCACGACGCTCGCCTTGTACGCCGCGGTCGAGTACGGCTTCACGATGCCGGTGGTGCCCAGGATCGAGATGCCGCCCACCAGCCCGAGCCGCGCGTTGGTGGTCTGCTTGGCCATCTCCTCGCCGCCGGGCACCGAGATGGTCACGTCGGCGCCCGCCCAGCGGGTCTCGGCCAGCTCCTCCTCGACCATCTCGGTGATGTTCCGGCGCGGCACCGGGTTGACCGCGGGCGTGCCGACCTCGAGGCCCAGGCCGGGTCTGGTCACGGTGGCGACGCCCGCGCCGCCGTGGATGCGCACGCCCGGCGCGTCGCGCAGCTCGACCTCGGCGATGATCTCGGCGCCGTGCGTGCAGTCGGGGTCGTCGCCGGCGTCCTTGATGATGCTGCACAGCGCGCGCGCGCCGACGCGCTCGCAGCGCCGGAGCGGGAAGGTCACCTTCGCGCGGTTGGGCAGCGTGGTCTCGATCTCGGCGAGCATGGCCTGGGTCACCAGCACGCGCACCGCGGCCTTGGCGGCCGCAGCCGCGCACGCGCCGGTGGTGAACCCGGTGCGCATGCCCTTGCGATCGCGCGGCGGTACGCCTGCGTCCATGTGATCTCCTGCTTCATGGGGACGTGCCCGTGCCGGGCCACGTCAGTCTCCGGGGTAGAGCTCGTGCACGAAGTCGTGCAGCTCTTCCATGTCGACGTACAGGTGGGTGAGCGACTCGATCTGGTGCGCGAGGTCGAGCTCGACCTTGCGGGTCAGCACCGCGAGCGTGCGCAGGTAGCCGAGCCTGGGGTCGCCGGCGGGCGTGCTTGCGAGCTTCTCCTCCAGGTCGGCGAGCGAGGCCTGGTAGAAGCGGCGCGCGCTGGCCAGGTCGCCGGCATCGACGAGCGCGCGGATCGGGCCGCTCGTCGCGGCGTCGCCCAGCTCGGCGAGCTCGTGGGCGCGCTCGGCCGCGTCGTCGCGACCGAGGATCTTCATGAGTGACAGGCGCAGCGCGGCGATCTCGTGACAGGCCATCTCCGGGTCTCTCCTTCAGGTTTCCAGGCTCACTGCATGATCTGGTCGACGAGGCGTGCGACCAGGCGATCGGCGAGCAGGTGCTCGCGCACCAGCTCCTCGGCGTCCTTTGCGGCCACGCCGCGGTACCAGACGCCATCGGGATAGACGGCCACGGTCGGGCCCTCGCCGCAGCGGCCCATACACCCGGTGCGCGTGACCCGGATGTCCTTCTGCCGGCCTGCGTCCTTGACCTGGCGGCGCAGGTCGCCGAGCAGGGTCACGCTGCCGCGCTCGGCGCAGTCGGCGTTGGTGCAGACCAGCACGTGCTTCACCAGCGGCGCGTGCGCGTGCTGGTGCGGCATGGCCTGGGTGTGGGTGAAGCCGTGGCGCAGGCTCCACAGCAGCGCCGACAGGCCACCGACCTTGTCGACCACGCCGCCGACCGGCGTGCGGTACGCACAGGTATCGCAGGGCAGGGGCCGGGCGCCGCCCAGGGCGCCCTGGACACGCTCGTCGATCAGCGCGAGCAGGCGCGCGTCGATGCCCAGGTGCGACGCGAGCGTGGTGCGGATCCACGGGTAGCGCGCGGCGAACGCGGCGAGCTGCTCGGACAGCCGCACCAGCAGGCGCCCGGTGAAGAGGAAGTAGGGCACGACCAGGATCTGGTCGGGGCGGGTGCGCGCGACCAGCTCGACGGCGTCCTGGAAGAGCGGTCGGGCGATGCCGATGAAGCAGGGCTGCACCCAGGCGAACTTGCGGCCCTCGCCGAGCAGCCGCACGAGCTTGCAGAAGTCGCCGTTGGCGTCGGGATCGCTCGAGCCGCGGCCGACCACGACGAGCGCGGTCTTCTCGTCGGGAATGAGCGGGGCCACGGCGGTGCCGGCGCTGCGTGCGCGATCGGCGGCCATGTCGATGAGGTTCGGGTGCACGCCGAGCGACTCGGCGGCCACGAAGTGGGCGCGCGGGTGGCGCAGGCGCGCCGCCGCGAGCGCGAGCGGCACGTCGTTCTTCACGTGCCCGGCGGCGAACAGGAAGAGCGGCACGACCACGATGGTGGCACCGCCCTCGCGCGTGCCCAGCTGGTCGAGCACGGCGTCGAGCGGCGGTGGCGCGATCTCGACGCAGGCCAGGACGACTTCGAGGTCCGGGCGCGCCGCGCGGTAGGCCGCGACCAGCGCCTCGAGCTCCTGCTGGCCGTCGGGATCGCGGCTGCCGTGGCCGAGCAGGACGACGACGGTTCGGCTCATGCGGCGGATCTCGCGAGGCGCGGGCTGGGCGCGACGACGCGCAGGAAGGGCGGGCCACCCTCGGGATCCTCGACGCGGCGCACGCGCACGCCCAGCGCGCGCTCGAGCAGCGCGGGCGTGAGCACGTCTTCGGGCGCGCCCAGCGCGAGCGGGCGGTGGTCGGCGAGCAGCAGCACGCGGTCGCAGACCGAGGCGACGGTCAGGTCGTGGGTCGCCAGGACCACGGCCACGGCCGAGTCGCGCGCGCGGTCGAGCCAGGCGAGCAGCTCGGCCTGGTGCGCGGGATCCAGGTGGTTGGTCGGCTCGTCGAGCAGGAGCAGCGCCGGCTCGGCCACGATGGCGCGGGCGAGCGCGGCGCGGCGCGCCTCGCCGCCGGAGAGCGACGAGCAGCGCCGGGCGGCCAGGTGGGTGAGGCCGAGCTGCGCGAGGCACGCGGCGACCGTGCGCTGCGCGGCCGGGCCGGGCGGGCCGTCGAGCCCGAGACCCAGCGTGCACAGCTCGGTGACGCTGAACGCAGGCGCGGCCTCGTCCTGCAGCAGCACGCCGACGGTGCTCAAGCGTGCCGGGCCGCGCGCCAGCTGGGCGCCGCGCCAGGTCAGGTGGCCGGCGCGAGGCGCGTCGAGGCCGGCGAAGCAGCGGAGGAGCGTGGTCTTGCCGCAGCCGTTGCCGCCGACCAGCGCGACGCGCTCGCCCGCGGCGACGTCCAGATCGACGTGCGTCAGCACGGCGGCGGGGCCGCGCCCGACCGCGAGCGCGCGGGCCGCGAGCACCGGGGTCACGGTCACGCCGCGCCTCGCTGCAATTGCCACAGGAAGAGCGGGCCGCCCAGCGCAGCGGTCAAGAGCCCCACCGGCAGCTCGCGCGGCGCAAAGGCCGAGCGCGCCGCGGTGTCGGCGCCGACCAGCAGCAGCGCGCCGAGCAGAGGCGCGGCGATCACCAGGCCGCGATGACCGGCGCCGACCAGCCGGCGCGCCGCGTGCGGCGCGATCAGGCCGACGAAGCCGATGAGGCCGCCGACCGCGACCGCGCTGGCGGTGAGCAGGACGGCAACCAGCAGCACGCCCCGGCGCAGCCGCGCCACGTCGACGCCGAGCGCGCGCGCGACGTCGTCGCCCAGGGTCAGTCGATCGAGGCGCTCGGCGCGGAAGCGCAGCCACGTGGCGGCGCCGCCGAGCAAGAGCGCGGGCACGACCAGCTGCGGCCACGACGGGTGGCCCAGGCCGCCGAACAGCCAGAAGGTGGCGCTGCGCAGCAGGCGCCCGGCGGGCGCGAGCACGAGCACCAGCCCGGTGACGCTGCCCAGCAGCGCGCCGACCGCGACCCCGGCGAGCAGGAGGCGCGACGGATCGTACGGTCCGCGCGCGAGCGAGCGCACCAGCGCCGCGGCGGAGGCGGCGCCCACGGCGGCAGCCGGCCCGGGCGGCAGGCCGGGCGCGAGCGCGAGCGAGCCGACCGCGAAGGCGGTGGCGCCGCCCGACAGCCCGAGCACCCAGGGATCGGCGAGATCATTGCGCAGCACCGCTTGCATGGCGACGCCGGCCAGCGCGAGCGACGCGCCCACCAGCGCGGCCAGCACGACGCGCGGCGCGCGCAACCCGGTCAGCAGCTCGCCCGCATCCCAGGGCAGGCGGAAGCCGGTCGGCCCGAGCGCGAAGCCGAGCAACATGGCGAACGCGCACAGCAAGGCGAGCACCGGCAGGGTGGCCGCGTGCGCCACCGGCGCGTGCGTCGCCGCGCGGCTCACCGGCGCGCCTCCGCGAAGGCGCTGCGCAGGCGCGCCAGGCCGTCGAGGCTGCGCAGGCCGCCGAGCGCCTCGCCCAGCGGTACGACCACCACGGGCAGCCCGCGCAAGGAAGGCAGGCGCGCGATCGCGGCGCGCTTCGCGAGGACGTCGCCCTGGCCGTCGAAATCGTAGGCGTGGACGATGACCAGCTGCGGCGCCCGCGCGACCGCGGCTTCCCAGGAGACGTTCGTCCAGTCGCCGTCGAGGTCCGCGAACACGTTCACGCCACCGGCGCGGCGGATGAGATCCGTCAGCACGGTCTTGCCCCCCGCGGTGAACGGCGGATCGCAGCAGTCATAGACGAACACGCGCAGCGGCGTGCCCGGCGTAGCCGGAACAAGCGTAGGCGTGCCCGGCGTAGCCGGAACACCCCCAGGCGTGCCCGCGGCCGCGCTCGGCTCCGCCGCGCGCGCCTCGAGCCGGGCGACCAGGGCCGCGCCCGCCGGCGCGGCGCCGACCCGGCTGGCGACCGCGCGCACCAGCTCGAAGACGTCGGCGAGCGTCGCCGGATCCGCGAGCAGCACCTCGATGCCGCGCGCGCGCAGCGCCGCGACCAGCTCGGGGTCCTGCTCGGCGACGGTGCCAAGGCCGAGGACCACGTCGGGCCGGACCGCCAGCACGCTCTCCAGGCCGGCCACGCGCGGCACGCCCGCGAGCGCCCGCGCGAGCTCGGCGCTCGCGTCCACCGGCTCGCCCACGCCGACGAGCGTGGCGGTCGCGCCCAGCGCCACGACCACTTCGGTCGTGACCTGGTGCAGGCTCACCACGCGCGGCGCGGCGGCCGCGGCTGCCGGCTCGGACGGCGCGCACGCCGCGAGCTGCAGCTGCCCCAGCGCGAGCAGCAGGAGCACCGTCACCTCGATCGTCAGCGTGGCGCGACCGGCTCGCATGCTAGTGGCAGTAGTTCTGGCCGTTCGGGATGGTGACGCTCCACGGGTAACTACCGACGTCGTCGAACATCTTCACGATCCCCATGGTCGCGGCGTCGATCACGACCACGCGATTCGCGCTCGAGACCGCGGCCACGATGTACTTGCCGTCGGCGGTGGTCGACGCGGTCTCGGTGTTGCCGCCGACCGGGATGCGCTGGATGATCTCGCCCAGATCGGTGTCGACCACGGCGATGTCCTCGCGCACGCGGTTCATCACGAAGGCGCGCTCGGGGGTGACCGACGAGAAGTTCACGCCGTAGGCTTCCTCGTCGCCGGGCAGCGAGGCCATCACGCCGCGCGTGCTGGCGGCGCCGTCGATGAGCGTGATCGTCGCGTCCCCGAAGTTGGGCACCAGGTGGCGCAGCGGCACCTCCGCGAAGGGGTGCTCGGCGAACACGATCCACGGCCGCGCGCCGACCACGATCTCGGGCAGCTTGGTCTGCGTCACGGTGTCGTAGACGAGCACGCGGCCGGTCGCGTTGTGCGCCGCGTAGAGCACGCCGTCGGCAGCGATCTGCACGTCGCCGAAGCCGCCCTCGTCGGGCGCGAGCGTCACGTCGGGCGGCGCCGCGAAGCCGTCGAGCGGGATGTGCGCGTCGATCTCGAGCGTGGTGAGATCGACGCGCGAGATGTGGTGGGCATTGATGTTGGCGACGTAGGCGTAGCGGCCGTCGGGCGCGAAGCGCATGAAGTGCGGCGTGAAGAAACCGCCCAGGCGCTTGATCTCGGTGTCGGTGGCGGTGTCGACGAAGGTGATCGAGTCGTCGCCCTCGACCATGATCGCGAGCGTCGTGCCGTCGCGCGATAGCGACTCGTGCGTGGGGTGGTGGCCGACGTTCAGGCGGCCGGTGATCTCGAAGGTGCGCGCGTCGACCACGATGGTCTGGTCGCTGTCCGAGGCGTTGACGTAGATCTTGCCGAAGTCGGCGGAGAGCTCGGCCATGTGGCTGGCCAGGCCGCCGGTCTTCACGCGCGCGATGATCTCGAGCTTGTCGAGATCGATCACGGTGAGCTCGTCCGAGTCGTGGCTCACGATGTACGCGCGCTGGGTCAGGTCGCCCGCCGGTGGCATGACGCTGTCCGATGCGCACCCGATCGCCAGGGTCGCGAGCACCGCCGCCAGGCTCCAAGTCACGTTCGTCTTCATGGTGTCTCCTCCGCCAACGCAAAAAACCCCGGCAGAGACGCCGGCTGGGGCGCTCTCTACCGGGGCTCGAGTTCTTCGACGACCCCTGCTATGTCCGGTCCCGCCGCGGAAGCTGCTCCGCCGCGTGCGCCGTTGGTGAGTACCTGGCTAGAGCTCGTCCATCTTCTTGGTCTGCTCGATCTTCACATCGCACGGCCGGCCGTTCTGGAACGACACGACGACCTTGCCGTAGAAGCCGCCGTCGGCGAGCCGCTCCAGGTAGCGCGCGAGGCGCGCCAGCTCGGACTTGGTCTGATTCGGGTTCGGGTCCGTTCCGCGCGGACTCGACGGCAGTGCGGCCATTGCGTCAATCTCCAGAGGCCCTCGCCCGTGCGGGGAGGAGGGTCGGAGAGCCACGATGGCCGCCGGCGCCTCCCCGGATCCACGCGGGGAAAAATGCGATAGCCTCGGGTAGGTCTCCTGGCTCGTGGATGTGGAAGAGGTTCCTTCCGCGTCGCTCCCAGCCTTCCCCGACCGGTGTCGAGTGGCGTTGCAGGAGTGACTCTCCACTTACAGTGGCGGGACCGCGCCGGTCTTGCACCGGACTTCCCTGTTATGCCCTTGCGGGCACCCGAAGCAGCGATTCAGTTGTGCGTACCGTACAGCAGAGTGATGCGAGTCGTTTAGCACGGTTACCGGCGCGCCTGTCAACGCTTTAGTGACCCGTGGCTGACCCGCCTTGTCCAGCGGGACGCGCCCCGCGCCACACGCGCGCGCGATCACCAGCGCCGCAGCCACAGCAGATCGATGCCGTGCACGCCGCGATCTCCGACGCTGCCTTGCAGCAGGAGGTTCCGCCCCAGCCAGTACTGCAACTCGGCCTCGCCCGCGTTCTGATCCGGACGCGGCGACTCCAGGCGACGACGGTAGGCCACGAACAGCTTGCGCGTGACCCACTTGCCGATGGTCACCGCGGCGCTGTCGCTCGAGGTCGCGGCCTCGTAGCGCAGCACGTCGAGGTCGACGGGCAGGTAGTCGTCGAGGTAGCTGCCCACCTTCTGCGACAGCAACGACGAGGCCACGCTGGCCGCGGCGTCGCGGGTTTCGCGGCCGGGCTCGGCGCCGGGCGCACCGCCGAGCAGGAAGCTCAGCAGCTGGCCCTCGCTGTAGGTGCCCGGCTGCGACGACAGCTGCAGCTCCGGCTTGCTCAGGCGCCCGCGCACGGTGGCATAGAGGGTGAGCTCGGGGAAGTCGTGCACCAGCCGGATGTCGAGCACCGGGTCGACCGATCCGTCGAAGCGCACGTTGGCGCGGTCGATGCGGTAGCGGCGGTCGAAGAGATCGATGGTGCCGCTCGCGACCTCGATGTGGCCGTCGACGGCGAGCGACTCCGCGCCCACGGTAACGGTCAGCGCGCCACGTAGCGCGCCGCGCAGCTCCTCGGCGCGTACGCTGGTCGAGCGCAGCTCGATCTCGGCGATCAGGAGCGGTTTGGCCGGGCGCACGCCGATCTCGAGGCGGCGCTGGTCGGGCGGCTCGGCCGCCGCGGGTGGCGGCCGGCCGTTCTCGATGAAGGCGAGGTCGCCGGGCAGGCCGGGATCGTCGAGCTTGGTGCCCTTGCTCTCGGGCACGATGACCCGACCGTTGCTCACCACCGCCTTGACGCGCCACAGCTCACCGTCCCGGCGCAGGCGGATATCGGCGGTGCCATAGAGCCGCGGCTCGACCTCGCCGATGAGCGTCACATTGGTGACCGTGACGTCGACCTCGGCGGTGCGCGGCACCAGGCCGTCGAGCTGGCCGCGCCCGCGCAGGCTCAGCTTTCCGGCGCCGACCTTGCCGTCGACCGAGACCATCAGCGCGCCGTTCGTCAGGGTGATCTCGACCTCGGCGTGGCGCAACGTGCCGATGTTGCCGCCGACCGGCACGTGGGCCTGGTGGACGCGCACCACGCCGTTGACCTTCGCGGTCCTCTTGTCGGCGCCCTCGACGCGCACCTCGGCATCCAGGATGCCGCCGATGCCGAGCAGCCGGCCCGGTGACAGGTGCACGAGCGCGGCGAGGTCGAAGCGCGTCGCCTCCAGCGTGCCGCGCGCGCTCTCGGGGGCGCGCGGGTCGACACGGCCGGTGATGTGCAACCTGCCGCCGTCGGACTGCTGGCCGTTCGCCTCGGCGCGCACCAGCTTGCCGTCATAGCCGGCGGTGATGCGCAGCTCGCGCAGCACCGGGTGGCGCGCGTCGACGCCGACGCCGGCCAGCAGCAGCTCGGCCTCGCCGGTGGGCGCGCCGACCGTGCCCTTCACGTCGGCGCTGGCGGTGAGCGTGCCGGTGATCGGCATCTCCACGCCCATGGTGCGACGCAGCGCGGAAAGCGGCGCCTGATCGATGCGTAGCGTCGCCTCGAGCGGCGCGGCCAGCAGCGCGGGCAGCCCGCGCGTCTGCAGCTCCTCGAGCGTGATGGGCACGCGCGCGTCGGCGGCGAGCACCCAGCGGCCCTCGATGGCGCCGCGCACGCTCAGGGCCACGCCCTCTCTGTCCAGGTCGACCTCGACGCGCAGGTCGGCGGGGCGCGCGAGCGGGCCACCGCGCAGCCCACGCACCTCGACCTCGGCGGTGGCGCTGCGCAGGCCGGGCGCGACCTCGATCACGAGGCTGGCGCGCCCTTGCCACGGCTGGAGGAGGCCGAGCAGGCGCGAGGTCTCGGCGTTCAGCACCAGCTCGTCGACCCGCACGGTGGCGCCGCGCACCGCGTCGGCGTCGAGGCGAGCCCAGGCGCCCAGGTCGAAGGGATGCGTCGGCACGCGCAAGGTGGCGTCGGCGCGCCCGCCGGTGACGCCGCGCAGGGTCGCCACCAGCGAGACGGTGGCCACGCCGGCCTCGACGCGGCCGAGCGCGAGATCGGCGTCGATGGGCGCGCGCGCCCTCGGGATCTCCAGGTTGCGCACGCGCAGCCAGCCGATGCTGTCCGTGGCGCTGAGCGTGAGCTCGCCGTCCACGCGCCCGGTGGCGGGCGCCGGCTCCACGCCGGCCAGGCGCGCGGCCGCGCCCAGGTCCAGGCCGTCGATCTTGATCACGCCGTGACGGATGGCGCGGCGCTCGAGCCGCTGCCACGCCCGCGGATCGGTGAAGTTGCGCGGCGCGGCGAGGTCGAGCGACATGGTGAACGCGCCGACGCCGGCTCCGCGCACATCGGCCTCGACCCGCACGACGTTGCCGGGCGCGACGCGCGCCTCGAGGGTCGCGTCGATGGGCGTGGCGCCGGCGCGCACCGCGACGCCGCGCGCGCTGCCCTTGACCGAGCCAGAGAAGCGGCCCCGGCGGCGCGCCACATCGGCGCGGCCGTCGACCACGCCGCGCAGCGCCAGCTTCCCGTCGCCCAGGCTCGGGCCGAGGCCGAGCGAGCGGTCGACCGCGGCGAGATCGACGCCGTCGAGCTGCACCGCGGCCGCGAGGTCGCCGCGGCGCCCGCCCGCCAGGTGATAGGTCGCGTCCACGGCGAGCGCGCCGCCGGCGATGGTCGTGCGCAGCCCGCGCGCCTGCACGCTCGCCGGGCGGATCTCGATCACGCCGCCGCGGCCGAGCCAGTCGACGCCGCGGGTGCGGAAGCGGTGCTTGCCCAGCGCCACGGTGGTCACCTCGGGCGCGATCCGCACGGTCGCCGCGACGTCGACGGCCCAGGGGCCGGTCGACGGCCGCGACTGCGCGACGATGTCGATGGTGCCGGGCGCGCGCGAGCGAGCGTCGACCATCAGCATGCCGAGCGGCCGGCCGCGGTCGACGATGCCGTGCAACTCGGCGCTCAGCCGGCCGCGCGGCTTGCCGGGCAGCCCGGCGGCGTCGACGTCGACGCGCAGCGAGCGCGCGGTCGTGGCCGCGTAGCTCAGGCTCCGGCCGTCCACGTGGCCACGCACGGCCAGATCCGAGCCGAACGCCGAGACGCGACCGCTGGCGGTGAGATCCACGTCCAGGGTGCCGTCGGCGGGGACGGCGTCGCCCGCGGCGTCGCCGAGATCATCGACGTGGGCGACCAGGTGCGCGCGCTCGACGTTGATGGCCCCGTCGGCCAGGAAGGCGAGGGCGGCGTCGACCACGACCTGGGTGCCGCCGTCGCCCTTGCCCGACGCCTTCACGGTGGCGCGCCCGTCGGCGAGCTCGACGCGCACGTCGAGGTCGCGGGCGACCCGGTCAGCGATGCGACCGTTGCCGGTGGCCTGCACGTGCCCGCGCAGCGCCGAGACGCCCTTCAGGCGCCGGCTAGCCTTGGCGTCCTCGGGGGCGTCGGGGTCGGGCGGGTCGATCGCGAGATCGAGCGCGATGGTGACGTCCAAGGCCACCGGGAACGCGCCGCGCAGCATCGCGCGGGTGTCGAGCCCCTGCGCCTGCAGCGTGCCGTACACGCGCGGCGTCAGCGGCTCGATCGTGAGCACGCCCTCGATGGGCGACACGCCGACCGCGCCCTTGACGGTCACCGCCGTCGCGCCCGCGGGCCCCTCGGCCTGCGGCCGCGCGCTCAGCTCGAGCCGGAGGTCGGCCGACAGCGGGCTCGCCGGCGCCAGCAGTGCCGAGGCTCGCGCTGGCACGTCGATCACGACCTCGCCGGTCACCTGGCCGCCCGCGATGCGCAGGCCGCGCGCGCTGAGCACGAGCTCCGCGGCGCGCACGTCGGCGCTGCCGATGGTCACGACCTCGCCCACGATCCCGAGGTCGCCCATGGCCACCAGGTCGATCGCGCGCTCGCGCCAGCGGGCGCGCAGGTCGGCGCGCGCCGCCAGCGGGCCGTTCGCGATCACGGTCGCCGAGGCGGCGAGGCGCACGTCGTCGAGGTGCACGGTCTGCTCGGGGGTCTCGATCACGATCTGCGCGCCCGCGATGGACAGGCCGTCCAGGCGGATGTCCCAGGCCGACTTCTTCTCGGCCTTCTTCAGCAGGCCGGTCAGGTTGAAGCTGCCGTCGGGCCGCTGGCGCCCGTGCACGACGAGGCCCTCGACGGTGACCTTCTTCACGTGCGCCTGCTGACGGACGAGCGGCAGGATCGCCAGCTCGAGGCGCAGCGCGGCCACGCGGATCGCCGGCTGGCCGTCGGTGTCCTCGATCACGACGTCGCGGACGATCAGCTCGTCGAACACACTGCCGTCGACGCGGCCGATGGTGACGTCGCCGACGAACGTCTCGGCGAGCGCGGTCTGCACGCGCGCGCGCAGCTGCTCGCGGCCCCAGTCGGTGTGCAGGGCGATCAGCGCACCGGCGACGGTGACCGTCACGAGCGCGAGCACGCCCAGCACGATGCGCAGCGCGATGCGTCCCGCCCGGCCGCTGCGCGTGGTCGCGGGGCGCATCAGAACGCCTCGCCCAGGCTCAGGTGGAAGGCGAAGCGCTCGCCCGCGCGCAGCTCACCGGTGCCGGCGCGGTTCAGCCGGTAGCCGACGTCGAGCCGCACCGGTCCCACCGGCGTGGCCACGCGCAGCCCGAGCCCGGCGGCCCAGTGCAGGTGGGCCGGATCGAGGTCGCCTGCGCGCTCGGTGACATCGGCGCCGTCCAGGAAGGCGACGGTGCCGAGCTTGAGCTTGCGCCAGGTGCCGATGGGCACACGCAGCTCGATGCCGGTCTCGAGCAAGGCGCCGCCGCCGACCACCGCGGAGACCAGCGTGCCGTCCTCGAGCACCCGGGTCACCGTCGGTGCCAGGCGTCGCTCCGGGAAGCCGCGCTGGCTGGAGGCGCCGCCGGCCAGGTAGCGCTGGGTGATGGGCAGCTCGCCGGTGATCATGCCGAACCGGCCGCGCGCCGCGAGCACCAGCTTGCCGAGCGGCACGTAGCCGCGCAGGTCGGGCGTGATGCGGACGTACTCGAACTCGCCGCCCGCGGCCTTCGAGCCCTCCTCGACGCGCAGCTCGGCGAACACGCCGCGGTGCGGCTCGACCGGATCGTCGCGCAGGTCGGCGCTCAGGCTCTGCTCGTAGAAGCCGAGCACATAGGGCGACTCGAGGCCCAGCGCGGCGGCGGTCGTGTCGTCGATGGCTTCGTCGATGCGGGGGAAGTCGAGCACGCGGATCTGCCAGCCGACGCCGAGCTGGAAGCGGTGGCTGCCGATCGGGCTGCGCAGGCCGAGCCGGACGCGCGGCCCGACGCTGGTGAAGGCCTCGACGGCGAGGTAGGCGAACGACGCCTCGACCTGGCCGGTCAGGAAGGAGCGGAAGAGATCGATCCGCTCGAGCCCGACCAGCGCCTCGATGCGCGGCTGCGGGTCCTCGTCGTCGCGCATCAGCACGTAGGCGGGGCGCAGCTCGAGCCGCGTCGAGGTCAAGGTGGTCGGCCAGCCGGTGATGCTGTAGTCGCTGCGTCCGCGTACCTCGTAGGCGGTCGGATCCACGCCGAAGCCGCCGCCCAGCCGCAGCTCGTGGCGCGACGCCTCCACGACGGTGATGCTGACCGGTACGACCGACGAGCGCGTCGACTTGTCAGGCTCGAGGCGGACCGCCGAGAAGCGGCCCATGTCGTAGAGCGCGGCCTGCGACTCGGCCAGCAGCGCCGACGAGTAGCGCCGACCCTCGCGCACCCCGAGGCGCGCGTAGGCGGCGTCGGCGAGCGGCCCGGTGACCCCGCGCAGCTCGACCTTGCCGAAGAACGACAGCGGCCCGGGTTGGTACTCGAGCCGGATGATCGCCTCGTCGCGCACGCGATCGGCGGCCACGCTGGCCTCGAGGCGCACGTGGGCGTAGCCGACTCGCTCGAGCGCGGCGACCAGGCGCGGCTTGGCCTCGTCGTAGACCTCGTAGACGAACGGCTCGCCGTCGGCGAGCGGGATCAGCCGGCGCAGCTTCGTCGCCGAGACCTGAGGATCGTCGGGCAGGCCGACGATCTCGACCCGGGCGAGGTGGGCGCGCGGGCCCTCGTCGATCGTGAAGGTGACCGCGGCGGCGCGCTCGCCGCGCTGCTCGACACGCGCGCCCACGACGACCCGGAAGAAGCCGCGTCGCACGTAGACGCCGCGCAGACGCTCCTGGTCCTGGCCGACGAGGTACGGGTCGAGCTCCTGACCCTTCTGCTGCGCGCGGCGCAGCGCGAGCCCTGCGAGCAGGGTGCCGGTACCGATGCTGTGGTTGCCCTCGATCTTGACGGTCGCGACGCGCACCTCGACGTCGGTCGAAGGGCGCTGGCGGCCGCCGCAGGCGGCGAGGAGCAAGCAGACGATGACGCCGAGGCGTCGAATAAGAAGGGGGGGCGTCATGGCGGGGACCGCCGCGGCAGTCTAGCAGCCCAGATGCGCCCGCCATGCCAACGGAAACCCCGGATTCCGCGCGCATTTACAGGTGATTCGCGGGTGTCCGCAGCGCACCCGGCCGGGATCGGCTGCGCCTTGGTGTGCTGATGTGACCCACCGTGCGCCGGCGCACGGTGGCGCGAGCAGCACGCCGTGCGTTGCGCGCGCTGCCGGACGTCGGGCGAGCTGAAGTCGCTCGCGCCTCGAGCGCCCAGGACGCGGTGCCCTTCGAGGCTAACCTAGACCGTGTGGGCCGGGCTACGGCCGCACAGTGTGCGGCTGTGGGCGCTCGGCCTCCACGCGGCGGTCGGTCGCACCCGCGTGACCGCCATCAGCAGGGTGGTCGCGGCGCGGTCGCAGGTGGGATCTGCGATCCGGGCCGACGACACGTGAACAGCGGCTGCGGCGAGCGCGGCGGTCGCCGCCTGCCGCAGCGCCGCGGCGTCCAGGTAGCGGAGGGAAGGCGTGACCGCGAGCGCGCGCGCGATCACCGCGTCGACGTCCTCAGGCAAGCACGGCACGACCGCCGAGGGCCGCGGCGGTGGAGCGAACGCCTGCAGGCGGAAGGTCTCGGCCAGGGACTCGGCCACGAACGCGGGCGTGCCGGTGAGCAGCTCGAAGAGGATCACGCCGGCAGCGTAGAGGTCGCACGCCGGCGAGGCGGGATGGCCGCTGATGACCTCGGGCGCAAGGTAGCCGGGCGTGCCGTTGACGTCGTCGCCCCAGGCCTCGCGCGCGAGGCTGGCAATGCCGAAATCGATGAGGCAGACCCGCTCGCTGGCGAGGCCCACGTCCAGGATCATGATGTTCTCGGGCTTGAGGTCGCCGTGCACGATCCCGCGCGCGTGGATGAGCTCGAGCGCGTCCAGGATCTGCGCGAACAGCGCCAGCGCGCGCTGCGGCGAGAGCGGCCCCGCGCGGCCGATGAGCTCGTGCAAGGTGATGCCGTCCAGCCACTCGAGCGCCAGGTACGGACGTCCGGTGCGCGTGGCGCCCAGCTCGAGGAAGCGGACCACGTTCGGGTGCGAGGCCGCGGCGAGCGCGTGCGCCTCGCGGCGCATGTGGCGGCGGCTGCGCGCGTCGTTGGCGAGGCGTGGGCGCAGGATCTTGAGCGCGACCCGGCGGCCGTCCACGGCGCGGATGGCCTCGTAGACCCGACCCATGCCACCTTGGCCGACGAGGCGCAGGAGGCGGTACCGGGGCCCCGTGGGTACCGGCGACGCAGGGTGGGTCTGCTGGAAGGAACGCACGACCCGGGATCGGTGCAGGTCGCGTGCCATGTCATGACATGGCGATCGCCGGCTCTGACGCGTGAGACCGCGTGAGACAACGGAGGCCGACCGGAGCTGGTGCTACGCTCGGCGCGTGGCTCCTGTGTCAGCAACCAGGCTATGCAGCCGCGCCACCCGGCGGAGCCCCGACGCATGGACCTCGCCGAGCTGGTAGTCACCTCGCGCGCCGTCGCCGCCACGCGCTCGCGGCGGCAGAAGGCCGACTGCCTGGCGGCGCTGCTGCGCCGGCTCGACGCGCGCGAGCGCGTGCCCGCGATCGCGTGGCTGTGTGGCGAGCTGCCGCAGGGCAAGCTCGGCGTCGGTTGGGCCGCGCTGCGCGATCTCGCCGAGAGTCCGGCCGCGCCGCAAGCGTCGCTACCGATCGTCGAGGTCGAGCGAACCTTCTCCGCGATCGCGGAGCTGGCGGGCAACGGCCGCGCGCCGGCCCGGCGTCGCCTGCTCGGCGAGCTGTGGGCGCGCGCCACGATCGACGAGCGCGACTTCCTGCGGCGCGTGCTGCTGGGCGAGCTGCGCCAGGGCGGCCTCGACGGGGTCATGGCCGAGGGCGCCGCGCTCGCCGCCGGCGTGCCGCCCGCCGCGCTCCGGCGCGCCTGGATGCTCGCCGGCAACTTGCCCGCGGTCGCCGCGGCCGCGCTCGCGGACGGCGCGGCCGCGCTCGCGCGCTTCTCACTCACCGTGTTCACGCCGGTGCTGCCCATGCTGGCCTCGCCGGCCGAGGGCGTCGCCGAGGCGATGGCGCGCCTGGGCACCGCCGCGCTCGAGGACAAGCTGGACGGCGCGCGCGTGCAGGTGCACCGCGACGGTGATCAGGTCCGGGTGTTCACGCGCGGCCTGCTCGACGTCACCGCGCAGCTGCCCGAGATCGTCGAGGCCGTGCGCGCCTTGCCGGCGCGCCGGCTCGTGCTCGACGGCGAGGCGATCGCGCTCCAGCCCGGCGGCGCGCCGCGCCCGTTCCAGGAGACCATGGCGCGCTTCGCCAAGCGCGTCGACGCCGCGGCGCTGCGCGCGCAGGTGCCGCTGTCGGCGTTCTTCTTCGACGTCCTGCTCGTCGACGACGAGGTCTTCCTCGATCGGCCCGCGCAGGAGCGCTTCGCCGCGCTCGACGCGCTGGTGCCGCCGGCAGCGCGCGTGCCGCGCCTGGTCACCGCCGACGCGGCCGCGGCCGAGCAGTTCCTCGTGGCGGCGCTCGCGCGCGGCCACGAGGGCGTCATGGCCAAGGCGTTGGGCGCGCCCTACCAGGTGGGCGCGCGCGGTCAGAGCTGGCTCAAGCTCAAGCGTGCGCACTCGCTCGACCTGGTCGTGCTCGCGGTCGAGCGTGGCAGCGGCCGCCGCAGCGGCTTTCTGTCCAACATCCACCTGGGCGCGCGCGATCCCGAGCGCGGCGGCTTCGTCATGCTGGGCAAGACCTTCAAGGGCATGACCGACGTGATGCTCGCCTGGCAGACCGCGCACTTCAACGAGCTCGCCGTCGGCGACGACGGCTGGGTGGTGCGGCTGGCCCCCGAGCAGGTGGTCGAGATCGCCTTCGACGGCGTGCAGCAGAGCACGCAGTACGAGGACGGCCTGGCGCTGCGCTTCGCGCGCGTGAAGCGCTACCGCGACGACAAGCCGGCCGCCGAGGCAGACACAATCGACACGGTGCGCGCGATCTTTGCCCGGGATCGCGCCCGCGGCACCGATGACGCTCCGTGAAGTTGCACGCGGTTTGCAGTGGGATGGGCCATGGATACCCAGACGCTCCCGCGCCCCACAGGTAAAGTCGTGAACTTCGACCAGGTGAAGACGTTCGACCAGGCGGTCGACTACGCGCTCGGCGGTTACCACGCCGCGCTCGCGAAATCCGCAAAGGAGCAGGGCGCGACCGCCCGACTCTGGAAGGACGCCGCGACCGCGTACCACTCCGCGTACGTCTCGATGGGTCCGCTGCGCACGATCCCGGGCAACGCCGGCCTCGAGCAGGCCCGCGAGCTGCTGCACAAGGCCAACCACCTGGGTGATGTGGCCGCATCCGGCGCCAGCAGCAGC
This sequence comes from Haliangiales bacterium, assembly GCA_046595695.1. GTDB lineage: Bacteria > Myxococcota_A > Polyangia > Haliangiales > SHYZ01 > JBKJOI01. The sequence goes on from JBKJOI010000749.1 coordinate 19,295, forward strand.
TAGGCGCGGGCGCGTCGCCACACGCGCCACCGCACGCAGCTAAGGCGCCATGAATTGAATTGTTTCTGACCGCCGCACGGCCCGCGCGCGGCTCACGCTCGGCTCGATGATCGATCCGGAGCTGCACGCGGCCGAAGGCCATCCGGTCGCCGGGATGGTGGGGCGCTCGAGGGGCATGCAGGAGGTCTTCTCGCGCACTGCCAAGGTGGCGCCGACCGATGCGACCGTGCTGGTGCGCGGCGAGTCGGGCACCGGCAAGGAGCTGGTCGCGCGCGCGATCCATGCGCGCAGCAAGCGCGAGGGCGCGGCGCTCGTGGTCGTCAACTGCGCGGCGGTGCCCGAGGGGCTCATCGAGTCGGAGCTGTTCGGCCACGAGAAGGGCGCGTTCACCGGCGCCGCGCACACGCACACCGGCCTGGTCGAGGCTGCCGAGGGTGGCACGCTCTTCCTCGACGAGATCGGCGAGCTGCCCGCGCCCGCGCAGGCGCGCCTCCTGCGCGTGCTGCAGGAGGGCGAGGTCCGCCGCGTCGGCGCGACGCGCACCCGGCGCGTCGACGTGCGCGTGATCGCCGCGACGCACCGCGATCTGCCGCACATGGTCAAAGACGGCCGCTTCCGCGCCGACCTGTACTTCCGCCTGCGCGTGGTCGAGATCTTCCTGCCGCCGCTGCGCGAGCGCGGCATCGAGGATCTCGAGGCGCTCGCGCGCCACCTGCTGGCGCGTGCGATGCGCCGCCTGGGCAAGAGCGGGCTCGTGCTCGCGCCCGAGGCGCTCGCCGCGATCGCCGCGTACCCGTGGCCCGGCAACGTGCGCGAGCTCGACAACGCGATCGAGCGCGCGGTGATCCTCTGCGAGACCGGCACGATCACGCCCGAGTTGCTCGCGCTCGACGAGGTCGGGCCGGGCGACGCGCACCACGTCGGCACCGACGCGACCAGCGACGGCGAGACCATGGAGGACTACTTCTGCAACTTCGTGCGCACGCGCCAGGCGCGCATGTCGGAGACCGAGCTCGCGCGCCGGCTGGGCATGAGTCGCAAGGCGCTCTGGGAGCGGCGCGCGCGCCTCGGCATCCCGCGCGCGCGTCCGACGTAGCGCGCCGCGGGACTCGTCGCGTGCGGGTGGTTTCGCTCGCGGGTGCGGGCCGTTTCGTCCGGTAACACTCGGCGCGTTACGCAACGAAACCCCGCGCCGCGTGCCTCGCACGTCGCCGCCCGTGAATCGTTCACGAATTCGCCGCGGGCCTACTGGCGCACGGCTTGCGTAGGGACGCCGGCATGAAAAGCTACCGCACGCGCAGGCTCCGGGTCGTGAACACGGTCGCGACCCTTGCGGCGGCCGCCGCGGCCACCTTCACGACGCTCGTCCCGGGTGATGCCGGCGCCGAGAAGATCGTCATCGACGATGACACCACCCTGACCATCGCCGCGCTCCTGCAGCCGCAGGCCGCGGTGGCCGAGGAGGCCGCGCCCGACGGCAGCGCGGGCACCGACTTCTTCCTGCGTCGCGCCCGCCTGATCGTCGGCGGCCAACTGACCAAGAAGGTCTCGTTCTTCGTCGACACCGAGCAGGCCAACCTGGGCAAGGACGGCAACTGGGAGACGTCCATCTTCCTCCAGGACGCCTTCCTGTCGCTCGAGCCGGTGACCGGTCTGTTCATCGACGCGGGCATGATGCTCATCCCGTTCACCCGCCACGACCTGCAGAGCGCGGCGTCGCTGAACGGCATCGACTACCACGCCAGGCTCATCCTGTTCCCCGCGGGCGGCAACCGCATCTGGCGCGACGCCGGCCTGCAGGTGCGCGCTGATCTGGCCGCGAACCGCGTGCACCTGCGCGGCGGCATCTTCAACGGCGTCGAGGGCCTGGCCGCGAGCGACACCATGCCGGCCGCGCGCAACGAGTCGGATCTGCCGCGCCTGGCCGGGCACGCGCGCTGGAACGTGCTGGGCAGCGAGAAGGGCTTCTTCTTCCCCGGCATCGCGTTCGCCGATGCGCCGCTGGTCTCGGTCGGCATGGGCGTCGACTGGCAGGCCGACGCGGTGATGACCGAGGGCATGGCCACGGATCACCTGGGCCTCGCCGTCGACGTCTTCGCCGAGATCCCGACGCTCGCCGATCAGGAGGTCATCTTCCAGGCCTCCGGCTTCCGCTACGACGACGGCGACCTCGCGCCCACCACCGGCATGGGCTTCTTCGCCGAGGCCGGCTACCGCATCGGCCGCTTCGAGCCGATCGTCGCCATCGACGTCTTCGAGGCCGACGCGCCCCTCGGCGTGGGCGACTTCCGCGGCCTGCACGCCGGCGGCGCGGTGTTCCTCGACCGGCACCGCACCAACGTGAAGCTCGACGTCGCGCTCATCCGGCAGGGCGACGGTGATGACGTCGTCTCGGGCGCGCTGCAGGCCCAGCTGTTCTTCTAACCCCGGCCACCGGCCCGTTTTCGGCCACGAGGACCCCGCCCATGAAACCTGTTCGCAACTTCGAAGACTACCGCGAGCGCTACGCGCACAGCCTCGCCGATCCCGCCGCATTCTGGGCCGAGGAGGCCAGGAGCGTCGACTGGTTCCATCCCTTCGCGCGCGTCCTCGACGCCGACGTGGCCGAGGCCAACTTCTGCTGGTTCGCCCAGGGCCGCCTGAACGCGGCCTACAACTGCGTCGATCGCCACGTGCAGACGCAGCCGAGCAAGCACGCGCTGCGCTGGGTCGGCAACGAGCCGGGCGAGCGCAAGGTCGTGACCTACCGCGAGCTCGGCCACGAGGTCGGCCGGCTCGCCAACGTGCTGCGCGCGCACGGCGTCGGCAAGGGCGATCGCGTGTGCATCTACCTGCCGATGGTCCCCGAGGCCCTCTACGCCATGCTGGCGTGCGCACGCCTCGGCGCGGTGCACTCGGTGGTCTTCGGCGGCTTCTCCGCAGACGCGCTGCGCGAGCGCATCCTCGACGCCGGCTGCAAGGTCGTGATCACCGCCGACGAGGCGCCGCGCGGCCACAAGCGCATCCCGCTCAAGCAGATGTGCGACGTCGCCGTGGAGGGCCTGGCCGGCGTCGCCAGCGTGCTCGTCGTACGCCGCACCGGCGCACCGGTGTGGATGAAGCCCGGTCGCGATCACGACCTGGGCGAGGAGATGGCCCGGCAGCGCCCGACCTGCGCACCCGAGTGGATGGACGCGGAGGATCCGCTGTTCATCCTGTACACGTCGGGCTCGACCGGGAAGCCCAAGGGCGTCCTGCACACCACGGGCGGCTACCTGGTGCAGGCGACCAGCAGCTTCCAGCGCGTCTTCGACGCCCGCCCCGACGACGTGTACTTCGCCACCGCCGACGTCGGCTGGATCACCGGGCACACGTACGTGGTCTACGGGCCGCTCTCGTCGGGCGCCACGGTGGTGCTGTTCGAGGGCATCCCGACCTACCCGGACGCCTCGCGGCTCTGGCAGATCGTCGACGAGGTCGGCGCGACCGTGATCTACACCGCGCCGACCGCGCTGCGCACGCTCATCCAGGCCGGCAACGCGTGGGTGAAGAAGACCTCGCGCCGCAGCCTGCGCCTACTCGGCACCGTGGGCGAGCCGATCAACCCGGAGGTCTGGCACTGGTACAGCCAGGTGGTCGGGGAGGGCCGCTGCCCGGTCGTCGACACCTGGTGGCAGACCGAGACCGGCGCGGTGATGATCGCGCCCTTGCCCGGCGTGGTGCCGGCCAAGCCGGGCTCGGCGACCCTGCCGTACTTCGGCGTCGAGCCGGTGCTCGTCGACGACGACGGCCACGTGCTGACCGGCAACGACGTGCGCGGCAACCTGTGCCTGGCGCGGCCGTGGCCCGGCCAGGCGCGCACCATCTGGGGCGACCACCGCCGCTTCCAGGACACCTACTTCGGGCGCTTCCCCGGGCTCTACTTCACCGGCGACGGCTGCCGCCGCGACGAGGACGGCTACTACTGGATCACCGGCCGCGTCGACGACGTGCTGAACGTCTCCGGGCACCGCCTGGGCACCGCCGAGATCGAGAGCGCGCTGGTCGCCCACGAGGCGGTCTCCGAGGCCGCGGTGGTAGGCTTTCCCCACGCCATGAAGGGCATCGGGATCTGCGCGTACGTCACCTTGTGCGCGGGCGCCGACTGGACGCCCGAGCGCCTGGCCGTGGCCTTGAAGGAGCAGGTGCGCAAGGCCATCGGGCCCATCGCGTCACCCGACCGCATCGTGCGCGTCTCCGGGTTGCCCAAGACGCGCTCGGGCAAGATCATGCGCAGGATCCTGCGCCAGGTCGCCGCCGGCGAGACCAACGACCTGGGCGACACCTCCACGCTCGCCGACCCGCAGGTGGTCGCCGAGATCGTCCAGGCTTCAGCAGCGATGTTCGAAACGATCGAAGGGAGCGCCCGATGACGCAGCCGAATCAGCCCGAGAACCACCCTCTGAGTCAGGAAAAGCAACTCGAAGATCTGGCCGCGCGACGCTGGCGCGTCGCCATCGGTCTCACCGCCGTGATGTTGATCGCGTACTTCGGCTTCATCTTGCTGGTCGCGTTCGACAAGCCGCTCATGGGCCGGCTGGTCGCGGGTGGCCGGGTCAGCCTGGGCGTGCTGGTGGGCGCCGGCGTGATCGTGCTCGCGCCGGTCTTGACCGGGATCTACGTGCGCTGGTGCAACCTGCACTACGACGGCGCCGCCGCCAAGCTGTGGGCGCACCGGGATCGCACCGAGGTGGCCGCCGCGGCCGCCGCGGCCGCGCTGCCCGTGCCGCCGGCGCCGGCACCCTCCGAGGCCGCCGCGCGCGAAGGTGAATCCACGCGCGGCGTCGCGCTCGCCCGGGAGGCTCGCTCGTGAACACCTCCCTCGGTCAGCCCAACGCGATCGCGATCGTCTTCTTCTTCCTGTTCGTCGCCGTCACGCTCGCCATCACCTACTGGGCGGCGCGGCGCACCCGCACCACCGCCGAGTACTTCGCCGCCGGCTCCAACATCACCGCGGGCCAGAACGGCTTCGCGCTGGCCGGCGACTACATGAGCGCCGCCAGCTTCCTCGGCATCGCCGGGCTGGTGGCCATGTCCGGTTTCGACGGCCTCATCTACTCGGTGGGCTGGCTGGTCGGCTGGCCGGTGATCACGTTCCTCATCGCCGAGCCGCTGCGCAACCTGGGCAAGTACACCTTCGCCGACGTGGTCGCCTACCGGCTCAAGCAGACGCCGGTGCGCATCGCCGCGGCGATCGGCACGCTCACCGTCGTGGCCTTCTACCTCATCGCGCAGATGGTCGGCGCCGGCAAGCTCATCAGCATGATGTTCGGGCTGAGCTACGGCGCCTCCGTGGTCATCGTCGGCGGCGTGATGCTGGCGTACGTGCTCTTCGGCGGCATGATCGCGACGACCTGGGTGCAGATCGTGAAGGCGGTGCTGCTCCTCGGCGGGGCCAGCGTGCTCGCGGTCATGGTGCTCTGGCAGTTCGGCATGAACCCGCTCCGCCTGTTCGACAAG
>JBKJOI010000845.1:0-4607 GCA_046595695.1 Haliangiales bacterium
GCCGAGCCGCGCGGCCAGCTCCTCCACATCGAAGGCGCGCCCCTCGTGCTCCAGCGCGGCGCGCTCACGACGCAGCCGGAACATGGCGCGGCGCTGCTCCCTGGTCGTCCCGATGCGCACCAGCCGCCAGTTGGCGACGACGAAATGGAGGATCGATGCGCGGATCCACCAGGCCGCGTAGGACGAGAGCTTCACGCCGCGGTCGGGGTCGTACTTCTTGATCGCGTGGAGCAGGCCCAGGTTGCCCTCCTCGATCAGGTCGAGCAGGCTCTGCCGCGACCACCGGTACCCGCCCGCGATCTTCACCACCAGCCGTAGGTGGGCGGTGGCGAGGCGCTGCGCGAGCTCGGTCCGGCCGGTCCGGCGATATTCCACGGCGAGCGCGTGTTCCTCCTCGGGGCTGAGCAGCGGATAGCGCTGCATGTCGCGGAAATAACATCCCATGGCGTCTGGTGAGCTGGCGGTGCGCATGTCTGCGTGCTCTGCAAGCGGCAGGCCGGCGTTGCCTCGTAAGACTTTGCGGTGCGGCTCACGCCACCGCCGCGCAGAGGTTGCGCTCGCGGCGCTCGCGGGCGCCATCTTTGCGCCGCCGTCGCGCGGTTGCCTTGGGTAGCCCCGCCGAGCGCGGGGCACGATCGGCGGCCCGGCAGGCTGGCACCTGCTTCGCAGGGGAGGCGAGCATGGTGCGAGCGAGATCCTGACCGGCCTCACGCGATCACCGGCGACGCGCTCGCGCTGGCGATGGGACGAGCAACCGGCGTGCCGACGACGCTCGGCTACGTGGCCGGCGCGCTGTCGGGCATCGCCGGCGACGCGCTCGGCGCCGCGGCGGTCGCCGTCCGGATCGGCGAGGCCTCGCGGGCCCGGCGCTGGCCGCGCTGCTGCAGCCACGCGCCGAGCAGGATGCCGGCGACCGTGAACGCGCCCGCCAGGTGTCCTTCGCCTACCTGCGCGAGCGCCGTGCCCGGACAGCTGCCCGCGAGCGCCCAGCCCACGCCGAAGACGAGCCCGCCCGCGACCAGGCCGGGCTGCACCGGTTTCACCTGCAGCGCCAGGGCTTCACCGCGCAGGCTGCGCACGCGGGCGCGGCGCAGCAGCGCGAAGCCGAGCGCGGCCGTGGCGATGGCCACGCCGATCACGCCGACCAAGTGGAAGTCCTCGAGCAGGAACATCCCGGCGATCGCGTCGTAAGAGGTGGCGCCGGCGCGGCTCAGGATGAAGCCGAAGGCCATGCCGAAGGCGATGTGTCGCGAGCTCATGTGAGGACCCCGTAGAGCACCTGGGTGGTCACGAACCCCGCCACCATGAAGGCGGCGGTGGCGATCAGGCTGGCGCGCGCACCCTGCGCGACCCCGACGATCGCGTGCCCCGAGGTGCACCCGTTGGCCAGCCGGGCGCCATAGCCGATCAGCACTCCGGCGACCAGCAGGATGCCCAGCCGCGCGAACGGCGCGACGCCGCCGAAGAGCATGTCGAAGCGACCCATGTCGAGGGTGGCGGGGCCGCCGGCGAGCCGGCCGGCGAGGAAGCCGCCCAGGACGATGCCGCCCAGGAACTTGATGCGCCAGGAGTGGCGTAACTCGGGGCGGGCGCGCAGCTGGCACACCTCGGCGCAGCCGGTCGAGACGCCGAGCAGCTTGTTGTCGAGCCAGAGGAACGCGAGCACGAAGCCGCCGATCGCGAGCCCGCTCAGCCAGAACGGCCAGCGGGCCACGAGCACCAACTGATAGAGCGCGCTCGCGCGCATCCCGGCGGGCAGCTGGGAGCTGACCATCAGCATCGCCATCGCGATCACCAGCCAGGCAAAGCCGCGCCGCAGCGCTTCCTGCGGTACGCGGCCGGAAGCCCGGCTGCCGGCGAGGCTGCCCAGCGCGGCCACCGCGGTGATCAGTCCGGTGAGCCCCCAGTCCAGGTTCGCGTGACCGAGGTGGCCGGCGAATCCCGCGAACGAGCTCATCGCGATCACCAGCAGCGACGTACCCACGGCCGCCTTCATGGGCAGCCTCGCCACCAGGACCAGGGCCGGGACGATCACGAAGCCGCCACCGGCGCCGACCAGTCCGGTGATCAGGCCCACCGCGCTACCCAGGCCGAGCACGCGCGCGAGGCGCAGCTCGGGGTTCGCGGGTATGTCACCGGGCGGTGGGCCGGCTGTGCCCGGCGCGCTCGTGTGCACGCGAGCCCGCGGCCCGCGCAGCATCGCGATCGCGGTGGCCAGCATCATCACGGCGAAGCCGCCCAGCAGCACCGGCGCGGGCACGAGGCGCGCTGCCGCGCCACCTGCGAACGCACCGCCCATGCCCGCGGCGCCGAAAGCCAGGCCGGTGCGCCAGAGCACCCGACCGGCGCGCGCGTGGGCGATCGCGGCGACCGCGCTGGTGACGCCGACGACCAGGAGCGACATCGCGATCGCGTCCTTGGGCGCCACGTCCAGCACCCAGATCAGGATGGGCACGGTGAGGATGGAGCCGCCGCCGCCGAGGAGGCCGAGGGTGAATCCGATGAGCAAGGCGAGCGGTAGCGCGAGCGCAAGCATGGCTAGCGACCCCGCTTCACCACGGGCAGCGCCGCGGCGCTCCACGCGAGCATGCCGCCGACCAGGTTGTGGACGCGGGTGAAGCCGGCGCTGGCGAGGTGCTCGGCAGCGCGCGTCGAGCGTCCGCTCGAGCGACAGATCAGGACGATCTCGTCGTCGCGCCGCCAGGCGGCGCAGGCCTCGGGCAGGCTGGCGATCGGCACGTGCTCGACGCTGGTGATGTGTCCGAGCTCGCCGGCGAGCTCATCGGCCTCGCGCACGTCGAGCAGGCGCGGTCGCGGCGGAGCGGCGAGCCGCCGGTGCAGCTCGACCACGGTGATGTCCTTCCAGGACGGGCGCGCCTCGGCGCGCCGCTTGATTGCGAACATGGTTGGGATCCTTTCTCGGGGCTAGGTGGACGGGGTCGACGCGCCGCACGCGCGGTTGGCCGGCACCGCCTCGCCGATCTGCTTGGGCGGCGCGAGCCCGAGGCCGTTCATGATGGCGACGAACTCCGCTTCGCTCTTGCCGGCGAGCCGCGGGTTGCAGCGCCGCTCCTCGCCGATGGTCGAGACCGTCCGACCCTTGTAGTCGTGGCCCGGGTAGACGAGCGTGCGGTCGGGCAGCGCGAACAGGATCTGCGTGATCGAGCGGTAGAGCGTGCGCGGGTCGCCATTCTGGAAGTCGGTCCGGCCGGCGCCGCGGATGGTCAGCGCGTCGCCGGTCAGCACGCGATCGTCGACCACGTAGCTGACGCTATCGTCGGTGTGGCCGGGCGTGTCGAGCACGGCGACGGCGAGGCCTCCGACCTGGATCACGTCGCCGGCGTCGACGTGTCGGTCGGCGCACGCGGCGCCGCGGCGGCCGGACACCGTGCGCGCGCCGGTGCGCTCGCGCAGGATCGCGGCCGCGGTGATGTGGTCGGCGTGCACGTGCGTCTCGAGCACCCAGGTGAGCCGGAGGCCGAGCTCGGTCACGAGCTCGAGATCGCGCCCGACCTGCTCACGCACCGGGTCGACCAGCGCGGCCTCGCCGCTCACATCGTCGCCGATCAGGTAGGTGTACGTGGAGCTCTGCGCATCGAACAGCTGGCGAAAGATCATGGGAACGTCTCCTGCTGGCCTCCTATTGCGGAAGGCGTGCCAGGACACGGATGCTGCAGTTGCGGTGACTTAGCGCGCCAGCTGAGACGGCTTGAAACGCGGGTGCAACGTCATGAGACGCCGTCGTCGGCCCCGAGCGCGCGCAGGCGCCGCCACAGCGTGGCGCGGCTGATGCCGAGCATGCGCGCGGCGCGCTCGCGGTTGCCGCCGCTGCGCTCGAGCGCGCGGCGCATGCGCGCGGCCTCGGGCGAGTCCTGCGCGCCCCCGGGCAGCGCCGGCGGCGCGTTGGCCCGGGTGACCACGCGCTCGGGATCGGCATCGGGCTCGGCGATCTCGGGCGGCAGCTCGGCCTCGGTGAGCAGCGCGCCCTCGCCGACCGCGTAGGCGTACTCGAGCGCGTTGCGGAGCTCGCGCACGTTGCCGGGCCAGTCGTGGCGCTCGAGCGCGGCGAGCGCGCCCGGCGCGAGCCGCTCCACCCGGCGACCGCCGCGCGCGTTCAGCTGGTCGATCAGGCGATGGGCGAGTAGCGCGACGTCGCCGGGGCGGGCGCGCAGCGGCGGCAGGAACAGCGGCACCACGCGCAGGCGGTACATGAGGTCGGCGCGGAACCGGCCGGCCGCGACCTCGGCGCGCAGGCCGCGGTGGGTGGCGGCGATGATGCGCACGTCGATCGGGAGCGATTCACCACCGCCGACGGGGATCACGGTGCGGGTCTCGAGCACACGCAGTAGCTTGGCCTGCAGGTCGAGCGGCAGCTCGGCGACCTCGTCGAGGAAGATCGTGCCACCCGCGGCCAGCCGGAAGTGGCCGGGGTTGTCGCGCACGGCGCCGGTGAAGGCGCCGCGCACGTGCCCGAACAGCTCGCTCTCCAGCAGCGCCGGTGGCAGCGCCGCGCAGTTGAGCGCGCGGAAGGGCCCGGCGTGGCGGGGCGACAGCGCGTGCAGCGCGCGCGCGACCAGCTCCTTGCCGGCGCCGGTCTCGCCGCGGAC
>JBKJOI010000871.1:0-19108 GCA_046595695.1 Haliangiales bacterium
GGCGCCGCGCTGCGGCCGTAGCGCTCGTCGGCGTGCTCGTTCGTGACGAGGCGCGCCAGATCTCGCGCGATGTGGACAGCATCGCTAGCGCGTCCTCCGGGTAACTGTCGGCATGACGACCGCTGCCTCCTCGGGATAGCGCACCTCGAAGATGCATGGGTCGTAGCAGTCCGGGATGGGCTCGCTCACGGTCATCCCCACGACCAGAACGTTGATCCGAGCGGGCTGCTTGAGCAGGAGATCCAGCGCCGCCGCTCGTCGGCCCGACGTGATGACGTCATCAATCAGCAGGATGGGTGTCGCCGACCCTATCCGCTTGACCCGCTCCAGATTGCCCAGGATCCCCTCGACTGTGAGCTTTGCACCACCAGACGTCTTTCCCGGCCGCGGTCGTCGGTTGACCGCCACGACGGTCGCGGTCCCGAGCCCGACCGCCTCGAAGCGCGTCGCCAGTCGAAGGGCCGGCCATCGGTCGCTCAGGATGGTGTCACGGGTCACGGACGACGATGGGATTGGAACCAGCGCCGTCGTCGCCTGGTCGATGTCAAGCCGAGCGCAGATGCGCGAGAGATGCTTCGCGACGATGGCAGCCACGTAGTCGAGAGCGTTGTCGCGATCGACCATGATCGAACGAGGCGCTGCCGGATGGCGCGAGTGCGCAACCGGCTGGGGCGGATTGGGCCGCACGCGATTGTTCTTCACCGCATAGACGAGCCCGCGCATCGGCGTCGCGTTCGGGCTCTCCTTCGCGGCAGGAGCGCCGGCTGCAAAGTAGGTGCCCAGAGCGAGACCGCGGATCGTCCGCACGATCAGCTCCGGACGTAGTCGATCACGTCCGCAGAGCTCCGAAGGACTCGACCGAGCGGCTTGCCCTCACCCAGGAAGCGCTTGGGCCAGGAGAGCTTCGTATCGTCCACCAGGGAGCGAGCGATGAACACGGGATGACCCACGTCGACGCTCTCTGCGGCCTGGTGGAGCGAGCCACTCGAGTCCCGCGCCTCGACGATGACCGTCGCCCGCGCAAGCCGCGCCATGATGCGGTTCCGGTCAGGAAAATTCTCGGGGTAGAACTTGTGGCCCCACTCGAAGGCCGACACCAGCAAGTGATCTCGGTAGATCTGCTCTTGCAGCTCAGCGTGGCGCGGTGGATAGACCTTGTCGAGCGGCGTGCCCACGATCGCGATGGTGCAACCACCGTGACGAATCGCCGAGGTGTGGGCGGCGAAGTCGATGCCTTCTGCCAGGCCAGAGATCACGACGATACCGGCCTTGGCGCAGTCGCGAGCCAGCTGCTCTGCCCGCTTTCGCCCCTCCGCGCTCGCCTTGCGAGCGCCGACGATGGCGATGCCGGGCTTGTCGAGGAGTGCGAGATTGCCGACGCAGAACACGCGCGGGAACTTCAGGAACAGACCGTTCGTGATGCCGAGGCGCTTGGCATCTACCTCGACCACGGACTCCCGCGACGGCGGCGCGTAGCCCGAGTCTGGTGTGGCCATGGCAATCATCTGCGGCAGCCTACCCCGAGAGTCTGATGGTCGCTACGGGCAGCGGGCCGCCAGGAAGGCGCTCCTGTGTGCCGCGCGCCGTCAGTGCCCCTTCACGACCCCGCAGCTGGTGCTGGCCTTGCGCAGCAGATCCTCGGCGACCGCGCGCGCGACGCTGGTGGAGACGCGATCCGGGCCGCTCTTGCCGCCGGTGAGCCAGTTCGCCGCGGTGAGCAGGCTCGTGACCGTGACCACCTGCAGGCGCACGCTGACCTCGACGTAGTGCGTGCCCGCGGTGTCGCGGTCGCGGCGGCCGAGCGCCACGCGGTCGAGGCGCAGCGGCTCCAGGTCGACCACGTCGATGGCGACGCCGTCGACCAGGTAGCGACGGCGGGTGTCGTCCCAGGTCAGGGTCACGTCGCGATCGACGCTGAGCACGACGTCGTCGAACCAGGCGGTGCGCCGGCGCATGAGCGTGAGCGTGATGTGGATGCGGCCCTCGAGCCCGAGCCGGATGAGCCGCAAGAGCTCGCGGTCGAAGAAGCGAAAGAGATCGACACGCGCGAGCGTGCGCCGGCCGAGCTGAACGGCCTCGCAACGCGCGCCCGGCCCGGCGGCCAGCGCGGGCGCCGAGAGCAAGAACAGCACGATCGTGACGAGGAGGAGTCGCCTCACCAAGGTCGTCCGAAGAGCAGCCGGACCTCCGGCGCCGCTTCGGCCTGATCGTCGGTGCGCCAGGCGAACGCGAGCTGCCCGGAGTCGCCCAGGTTGAGCGCGGTGCCGATGCCCAGGCGCGGCCCCGCGAAGTCGCCATCGATCGCGCGCACCGCGCCCGCATCGACGAACATGGAGAGGGCCGCGAAGCGGTACTCCAGGCTGGTCAAGATCGAGAAGTCACCGCCGCCCAGCTCCTTGAAGTCGTAGCCACGCAGCGAGCCCCAGCCGCCCAGCGCCTCCTGCCGCTGCAAGGGCAGCGCGCTGCCGCCGCCCACGCGCAGGCGCAGCGACACGCCCTGCTCGTCGCCGGTCGAGACCGCGAGCACGGTGTCGGAGGTGACGCGCCAGAAGTCGAAGTCTCCGCCCAGGGCGGGATCGGCGAGCTCGAACGTTGCCACCGTGCGCAGGCCGTTGTCGGCGCGCCCGATGCTGTCGAGGTCGGTGATCGGGCCCTGGCTGGGCCGCCGGCGCCGCGTCGCCTGGACGTCGTAGAGGCTGGTGGCCTCGCTGGCCCACTCGACCCGCAAGAGCAGCGAGCCAAAGAGGCCCTCGTCGACCGCGGGTGTCGCCGCGGGCTTGTCGTCGGAGAAGATGGTGTCGGGGTCGTCGACGCTGGCGAGCGAGTCGTAGCGGTCGTAGCGGTACTCGGCGCCCACGGTGATGGCGTCGAACCAGCGGAACGTGATGAAGCCGGTCAGGCCGGTGCGGCGGAAGTAGTCGCGCTCGGGCTGGCCGAACAGCGCCGAGTTCAGGTAGGAGTCGAGCGCGGTGACGCGCCAGGCGTCGTCGGTGTCGGTGAGCGTGTAGGCCGCGCCGCCCAGCTCGGCGAGGCCGATGCCCGGGATCGACAGCGACGGTGCGACCAGGAAGTCGACGCGCTGCGCGGCGGAGAGCTCGCCGAGCGCGCCGTCGTGCGTCGGGGTGATGCTCTCGCTCCGGGTGTTCAGGTTGAACAGCGTGTCGAAGCGGAAGTGCACGCGGTCGGCGACGTCCCACACGTGCAGCGTGAGCAGCAGCCCGGGCGCGAAGCCGGTGACCGGCGTGTGGCGCAAGAGCTCGGCGAAGTCGCCGTCGATGTCGACGCGATCGGCGCGAAAGTGGACGATCAGGCGGCGGCCGTCGAGCTGGTACCAGCTGCGCGTCGTGGCGCAGTCGTCGTCGCCGTCGTTGCCGTCGTCGTAGTCGTCGTCGACGAAGGGGATCTGGGCCAGGTCGCGCCAGTCGTCGTCGTCGCTGTCGTCGTCGTCGACGTCGCAGCGGGGCGCGACCGCGCGGAAGGTGAAGCCCACCGAGCCATCGGGCCGGCGCTCCTCGACGAGCTCGAGCGCGGGCAGCGAGGGCCGGCGCGCCCGCGCCGCGCCCAGGAACGGGTAGCGCGACTCGACGCTGCTCACGCCGAGACGCAGGTCCTCGACGTTGAAGACCTCGCCGGTCGTGATGCCGAGCAGCTGCGCGACCAGGTCGTGGATGGCCGGGTGTACGCCCTCGATGGTGACGCTCTCCAGGCGGCCCTCGTCGATGGCGATGGTCAGCTTGCCGTCGCTGGCCAGCGTCGCGCTGGCCTGCGCGAGCAGGTAGCCCTCGCGGCGCAGCAGGCGCTGCACGCGCTCGAGGCCATCGGGCAAGCCGCGCCAGACGATGCCGGGCCGCAGCGCGCCGTCCTTGCTGCGGGCGAGCCAGTCGCGCGGCGGCACCGGCGGCGGGCAGCGCAGCGCGATGCGTCCGATCGGGCCGCGCTCCTCGCGCGCGCGCAGGATGTGGTGGCTCTTCTCGACGATGACGATGACCTGGTCGTCGTCATCGAGATCGGGGACGACGAGCAGCGCGTCGAGGATCTCGTCGCGCGTCAGCTCGACGAGCCCCGTGATCTCGAACGCGCGCAGCATCGCGTTCTCGGCCAGCGTGATCTCGAGGATCGCGCCGGTGCCCTCGGCGGTCGCGAAGCGGACCGCGGGCGTGATGCGCGCGAACAGCCCGCTCTGCGCGAGGCGCGTGATCAGCGCCGCGGACTGCTCGACGGTGAGCGCGCCGGCAGGGCGGCCGCCCACGAGCTGCCAAACGCGCTCCTCGGAGAGCGCGGTCAGGCCGACGAAGCGGACGTCGGTGAGCGGCTGGACCGAGTCGCCGACCGCGAAGGTCATGGTGGCGAGCGCCTCGGCGACGACACCGGCGTCGTCAGCGAACTGGAGGCATTCGCCTGGAGCGGTCGTCGGCGCGCCGGGCGCGGGGGCGGGCGCAACGGGCGACGCGGACGCGGCGGAAGGTGCAGGCGCCGCAGCGGGCGCCGCGGCGGGTGTAGCGGATGTAGCGGGTGCAGCAGACGAAGGCGTGGGCGGGTCTTCCCCGGGCGCGGCCGCACGCCCGACCCCGGGTCGGGCGAAGAGAACCGCGAAGACTGCTACTGCTGCTGCGAGTTGCCGGATCGACATCGTGCCTCCAGACCGGTGGCTACAGCACGAACCATTCCAGCCACACCAGCCCGTAACTCATTGGAACTACAGCTGCCACGCGGGGCTTGTCGATGTGGTTTCGACATCGACCGCTGACCGTGATGTCGATTTCACACGTGTCGCCCCCACGCAGCACGACTCGCTACTCGCCAGGCTCGTCGTCGCCCGCCGCTGCCGCGACGTCGCCCTCGTCGCCGACCGGCGTCGCCAGCCCGAGCGCCTTCAGGCGCCGGTACACGTTGCCGCGATCGGCCTTGAGCAGGCGCGCAGCACCCGCGACGTTCCCGCCAGCCTGGGCGAGCGCGGCGCTCAGGACGCGGCGCTCGTAGCCCTCGATGAGCTCGCGGTAGGTCTGCTGGCCCAGGGCGATCTCGGTCGCGCCGGCTGCGGCGCCCGCCGCGCTCGCGACCGCCGCGCCTGCCGCGCGCGCTGCGACCGCCGCGAGCGCCCCGGCTCGCGCCGGCACCAGCCCGACGCCTTCGAGCGCCGCCGCGTCGATCGCGAACGCCCCATCCGGCCGGAGCAGCGCGAGCCGCTCGACCAGGTTGCGCAGCTCGCGCACGTTGCCGCGCCAGGGCGCCGCGCGCAGCACCGCCTCGGCCTCGGGGGCGATCGCGAGCGGCACGCCCACGGCGACGAACTCGAGCGCGAACGAGCGGACCAGCGGCAGCACGTCGTCGGGACGCTCGCGCAGCGGCGGCACCACCAGAGGGAAGACGTTCAGCCGGTAGAACAGATCCTCCCGGAACCTTCCCGCGAGGCTGGCCGCCTCGAGGTCGCGGTGCGTCGACGCCAGGATGCGCGCGTCGACGGGCACCGGGCCGGCCCCACCCAGCCGCTCGACCTCGCGCTCCTCGATCACGCGCAGGAGCTTGGCCTGCAGCTCGAGCGGCATGTCGCCGATCTCGTCGAGCAGGAGCGTGCCGCCCTGGGCCTGCTCGATGCGCCCGAGCCGCCGGCCGGTGGCGCCCGAGAACGCGCCCTTCTCGTGGCCGAACAGCTCGCTCTCGAGCAGCGCGGCGGGGATCGCCGCGCAGTTGACCGCGACGTAGCGCCCGGTCCGCCCCGAGGCGGTGTGCAGCGCGCGCGCGACGCGCTCCTTGCCGGTGCCGGTCTCGCCGGTGATGAGCACGATCGAGTCGCTGGGCCCGACGCGCGCGATGACCCGGCGCAGCCGCTCCATGGCCGCGCTCTGCCCAACCAGGTGGCCGGGCTGCGCGAGCTCCTCGGTAAGGCGGGCGCGCTCGTCGTCGAGCGCGCGCAGCACGAGCGCGTTGCGCACGGCGGTGAGCAGTCGCTCGGGCGAGGGCGGCTTCTCGACGAAGTCCGTGGCGCCGAGCTTGAGCGCGGTGACGGTGTCGGCGATCGACGCCTCGCCCGAGAGCACGACCACCGGCAGCGCCAGCGGACGCGGCAGCCGGGCCAGCAGCTCGAGCCCGCTCTCCCCGGGCATGCGGATGTCGAGGATCATCATCGCGGGTGGATCGCGCGCCTCCTCGAGGCGCATCCACGCCTCGGCGGCGTCGCGCGCGATCACCGTGCGGTAGCCCTCGTCGCCGAGCAAGCCGGCGACCTGCTTCGCCGACGGCAGGTGATCGTCGACGACCAGGATCTTGCTGCCGCGCGCGCCGTTCATGCGCCGCCCTGCAGCCGCCGGGGTAGCCGCACCACCGCGCGCGAGCCGCCCGCCGGGGCCGGCTCGAGCCGCAGCGCGCCCGCGTGATCGTGGATGATCTTCGACGCGATCGGCAGGCCCAGCCCGGAGCCGCCCGGCTTGGTCGAGCCCAGCGTCTGCACCAGCTGGCGGCCGTCGAGCGGCGCGCGGATCCCGGTGCCGTGATCGGTGATCGCGACGACGACCTCGGAGGCCTGGACGTCGAGCTCGGCGCGCACCGGCGGGCCGCCCGCGGGCGAGGCCTCGAGCGCGTTCTTGATCAGGTTGCCGAAGGCGCGCCGCAGCTGATCCGCGTCGCCGCTGGCGGCCGCCGGCGCGCCCGGCACGAGCTCGACGGCGACCGCGCCGCCCTCGGCGTAGAGCGCGCAGACCTCCTCGAGCAGCGCGCGCAGATCCACCGGTCGCGACACCGGCGCGGGCAGGCGCGCGAACTCGGCGAAGCTCTCGGTCATGCGCAGCAGCGTGTCGAGCTCGCCCTGCAGCGCGTCGACGAGCTCGCCGGCGCGGCCCATGCGCGCGATCGATAGGCGGATCGCGGTGAGCGGGTTCTTGAGATCATGGGCCATGGTGCGCGCGACCTCCTGCCACGCGGCCAGCGACTCGCTGGTCTCGAGGCGGCGCCGCTGCGACTCGAGCTGCGCGCCCATGTCGTTGAACTGCCGGATCAACGAGTCGATCTCGTCGCCGCGCGAGCGCGCCTCGGGCACGCGGTGCGAGAGCTCGCCGCGCGCGTAGGAGGCCGCGCTGTCGGCGAGCAGCTCGAGCTTGCGCGACAGCGCGCGGCCGAGGAAGACGGCCGCGATCACCAGCAGCCCACCCGAGGTCGCGACGACCGCCAGGAGCCCCCACGGCGCGAGGCGCCGGAGCGCGCGCCGGCCCAGCTCGGTCTGCGCGAGCTGCAGACGCGCTCCGGTCAGCTCGGCGCGCAGCGGCGCCGCGTCGCCGTGCTCGGCGAGCCGCTCGTCGACGCGATCGAGGACCTCCTCGAGCGGCTCCAGCGACACCCCGAGCACGCGATCCGCCAGCGTCCACGAGGCGAGCGCCCAGACGAGCACCGGCAACAGCCCCGCCGCGAGCATCACGACGAAGAGTCGTCGGCGGAACCGCTTCGGCGAAGTTGGCGCCCCCTTCGGCATGCGGGCGGCAGGAGACCACAGGTTCGTCGCAAAGACACGAAAGCAGGCTTCTTGCGGAGCAGAGCTCGCCGACAAGATCAAGCGCAACCTGCGGCTCACCGACTGGCCGAGCTCTGGCTGTATCCAGGCAGCCTGTGTTCAGCGTGATGCGCGCAACTAATTGAAATCAGCTGTCCGATCGGTCGTCGTGTCGCAACCTGCGCCACACCGGAGGTGCAACACATGAGGCGTTTGTCGTCGGAAAAGTCGTATCGGAATGCACAAACATTTCACAGAAGTTCTTCGGTCTGCCAAGCTGGAAGCGTGGAACGTGAACCGCTGCATGACGAGCTGAGAGTCATTCTCGTGGCCCGGCGTCATGAGGCAGCCGCGGCCGTCCTCCACGACCTCGGCGCCTACGGCGATCACGCCTATCTCGAGGTGATCGGCTCCGAGATCGCCGCCGTGGCGGCGCTGGCGGAAGACCGCTGGGATGCGCTCCTGGTCGATGGATCCATGGAGCCGGACCGGCTGGCGTCCACGCTGATCCAGCTCCATGGCGCGGCCGGCGGGTTGCCCCTGGTGGTCGTCCTCGGTCCGGCCTCGATTGATGCGGCGGTCGTCGCGATGCGTCTCGGAGCCACGGACTACGTGGCTGAAGGCAATCGGCACCGCCTCGCCGCGGTGTTCGGATCGATCCATCCTGGCGCCGCACCGGCCGAGATCTCGGACGTCGAGACCCCCAATGTGATCTCCGATCATATGGCCGAGGTCGGCGCGCTCGCCGGGGCCGCGGCGCACGAGATCAACAATCCGCTGGCCGTGCTGATGGGCAACCTGGATCTGGTCAACGACGAGCTGGCGTCGATCGCTGCCTCCGGCCGATCCTTGGCCGAGTCGCAAGAGCTCGCCGAGGGCCTCAAGGACGCGCGCGAGGCCGCGGAGCGCATTCGCCTCATCACGGCCGATCTGCGCACGTTTGCCACCAGCGTCTCGGGTCCGTCCCGGACCAAGGCGTTCATCGGATCCACCGACGTGAGGCGGCTGCTCGACGCAGCGCTGCGGCTCGCCTGGCCCAAGATCCGCGGTCGCGCCCGCCTCGTCCGGGACACCGGGACCAAGGCGCTCAGCGTGACCGGTCAGCCGTCCGCGCTGGCCCAGCTCTTCTACAACCTCATCGTGCACGTGGCGGACGGCATTCCCGCGGGTGACACCTCCGCCAACGAGATCCGCGTGGCCGTGCGTCTGGACGCCGGTGGGCGCGTGCTCGTCGAGGTCAGCGACGCCGGCCGCGGATGGAACGCCGCCATGGTGCGGCAGATGACCGAGTCGTTCGCCGCCCCATCCGCGACGCCCGATATCGGCATGCGGCTGTCGGTGTGCCGCAAGGTGCTGAGCGACATCGGCGCGCGCCTCGAGATCTCCAGCAAGCCAGACGAGGGCTCGGTCATCCGGGTGGTCTTCCCGCTGGTGCGTACAGACCGTGCCGACGTGCCCACGCCCGTCCCTGACGCCGAGGCGACGACGCGCCCCATGGCCGTGGAAGCCGCCGCCGTCGCCGCGCCCACGAACGGCGCCTCCTCCGATTCGCTCACCCGCACCGACGACGCCCTCCGCGTCCACCGCGAGCTGCTCCACTGATCCGGGGGACAGGATCTACCCCGTCAACTATCTAATATTGTTTATATTCTGGCGGTAAACGCGTGTTTACCGTCTGGGATGCCCTCGAGACGCGGCGAAGCGGTAAATACGCGTTTACCTCCAGAAGCCAAGCGATCACGAGAAGATAGAGGGGTAGATCCTGTCCCCCCGTATTCCCCCACCTTCGAACGCCGGGCTGGCGACTCGAGCGGTCACTGGTGTCGGCTTTTCATGCATTAAGCGGGCGGTTTGGTCACATCCGGCGTCAGGGATGCTCGGGCTCCCGCAGGTGCATGCGATCACTCTTTTTCCGTCGGTGAAACCTCGGTTGGTGTACGCGTCGGCCGTACTTTGCCGTACACGGGCATGGATGTTGCTGTGCCCCGACAGCAAACCAGCCTCGGAGATCACGGATGATGCGTTCGCGGATTGCAATGTTGTTGGCCCTGTTCGGCGCCGCTTGTCAGGGCACGACGTCACAGGATGAAATCGCGCCGCCGCTCGTGGGCGGCCTGGCGCTGCACATGGCCACCGACGGGGTCGAGGCCGACTCTGCGACGTTCGAGGTCCGCGGTCCGGGCATCGACGCGCCGGTCTCCGGCTCGCTGTCGATCGTCGACGGCGAGGTCACCGCGCAGGTCACCGAGATCCCCGCGGGCGAGGGCCGCAGCGTGGAGCTGTCGCTGGTCAAGGACGGCCAGGTGGTCTGCGTGAGCCGCGCCGAGGGCATCTCGATCCCCGCCGGTCACGCCTCGCAGGTGCGCCTCCTGCCGCAGTGCCTCGAGCCCGAGCAGAACATCGACGTCAGCAAGAACAACAACCACGCGCCCAAGATCCTCGCCATCGTCGCGTCGCGCCAGAGCGCCAAGCTCGGCGAGCTCGTCGCCCTCTCGGTGTCGGTGCAGGACCAGGATGGCGATCCGCTGACCTTCCACTGGACCGAGAGCGTCCCGGGCGCCGGCTTCACCGACGCGAGCCGCGCCGCCACCATCTGGACGGCCGGTCCCGCGGGCGCGAGTAACAAGCTGACCGTGACCGTGAAGGACAACCACGGCGGCGAGAAGAAGGCGAGCGTCACGGTGGCCGTGCAGGGCACGGTCCTCGGCGCTGCCACCTGCGAGGCGCCGCAGAAGATCCTCATGGGCCAGACGCTGACCGGCAGCACCATCGGCGCCGCGTCGCTGCACAATCCGACCGGCTGCCCGGTCGGCAACGGCGCGCCCGAGCGCGTGTTCAAGCTCAAGCTCGACGCGCCGACCGACTTCTCGGTCTCGGTGCGCGGGTCGTTCTTCAACGCGCTCGTCTACGTGCGCCGCGCCGACTGCGGCACCAGCTCGAGCGAGCTCGCGTGCGCGGATCTCGGCCAGCGCGGCCTCGAGTTCGTCGGCGCCGCGCCCGGCACCTACTACATCTTCGTCGACGGCGCGTCGATCTTCGACCAGGGCGAGTTCTCCCTCACGGTGCAGCCGGGCAAGCTTCCCGAGGACTGCACCAACGGCATCGACGATGACGGCGACGGTGCGTTCGACTGCGCCGACGACCAGTGCACCGGCGTGCAGGGCTGCCTGGAGTGCGCGGCATCGTGCGACGTCGATCCGACCGACTGCCTGGGCGGTAACTGCGATCGCTTCTCGGGCCACTGCTTCGTGTTCGGGAGCTTCGGCAACACCTGCGACCTGAACGCCGATCCGAGCACGCTGGAAGGCATCTGCGACGGCTCGGGCGGCTGCGTGGTCAACACCGCGGTGTGCGGCAACGGTCAGATCGAGATCGGCGAGGAATGCGACGACAGCAACACCACCGGCGGCGACGGCTGCGAGGCCAACTGCAAGCTGACCCGCTGCGGCGAGGCGTTCTGCAACGACGGCAACCCCTGCACCGTGGACGTCTGCACCGACGCGGCGACCTCGACCTGCACGTTCACGCCGGTCGCCGACGGCCTCACCTGCGAGGGCGACGGCATCCCCGAGACCGCCGACACCTGCCAGGCCGGCCTGTGCGTCATCGAGCCGCCCGCGCCACCCGACGCGGCGCTCATGATCCTCGACCCGACCGTGCTCGACGATCCGGCGTTCTCCTTCCAGTCGATGCACGATCGCCTGGCCGTCGGCGCGAACGGCGCCGCGCTTTTCGAGCAGTGGGCGGCGACGATCGCGGCGACGATGACGGTCGAGAACGGCCGCACCGTCGCCGGGCGGCCCAGCTTCGCGGCGTTCGTCGCGGGCCTGCCGCGTCGCACCGATGGGTCGATCGATCTGGCGGCCGCGGGCTTCGTGGCCTCGGCGTTCGTGAACCGGCTGGATCTGCGTACCCCGGGCGACTGCGGCGAGAGCCGCGTGGTCTACACCAAGGAGACCGGCGCCACCGACTCGGGCAACCGCATGACCATCATCTTCGAGTTCGGCGTGCCCGACGACGGCTCGAACTGCCAGAACGCGTCGCTGCGCTGGGCCGCGCTGCGCGGCCTCACCGGCGAGGCGCTGCGGATCGCGGCGGTGCAGCTCATGCTCGACAACTCGCAGGCGCACCTGCTGAACCAGATGCGCACCAACGAGTTCGTCGTGGCGCCGTTCTGGGAGCTGCGTGAGTTCCACCTGAACGATGGTGTGTTCGGCTCGTTCCCGGTGGCCGAGACGCCGCCGTTCGCGCTGGCCCAGGACGTCGCGTTCCGGCAGCTGGTCATCCAGAACGCCGCGCTGTTCAACCAGACGCTGACCGGGATCATCCCGCTCGCGTCGCTGGACGCGGCCAGCCGCGCCGACGGCACGCGCCTGAACTTCGGCCAGATCGTGCCGTCCATGCCCGGCCTCGAGGCGAACATCAACCTCAACACGTGCTCGGGCTGCCACCTCACCGAGACGGCCACGAGCTTCGTCCACGTGGCCGAGCGCCTGCCCGGCCAGCCGAGCGCGCTGTCGTTCTTCCTGCGCAGCGAGCTCGACCGCCGCGTCGTCGGGTTCGATCAGCTCCTGAACACGCCGATCCCGTAGGCACCTCGCTGCCCGAGGCGCGCCGCCGAGGCGCCTTCGTTTCGTCCTTTCCCCCCGCCCTGCCTACCCCTCGTCGCGATTCGCCGCGACGCCGTAGACCACCGAGCACGGCAGCTTCTTGTGCTTGCGCACCAGCACGCGCGTGCCGGTCAGGTTGCCGGCGTCACCGAGCGCGACGTCCATGCCGTTCTTGCCGTCCCTGGCGCGCAGCTGCAGGACCCAGCGGTTGCCGCGACGGTCGGCGGTGCCGATCAACTTGCGCGCGACGCCCTGCTCGGGAGTCTCCGTGGCTGTGATCGCCTTGTCGTCGGCCTTGATGGCCAGCGTGAAAGCTTCCTGCTGGCCGTTCTCGACGCCCGGACAGCTCGAGTACTCGACGGTGCCGACGCTATGCCAGACCGAGCTCCAGGCGCGCAAGGGTGGCTGGGCAGCCGGCGCCACCGCATCCGCGGGCGCGGCCGCGAGCAGCAGTACCAGGCCCAGAACGCCGAAACCAACGGGCGTGGCCAGTACCTTGCTCAGGTGCATCAACCAACAAGATAGCTGCGAACGGTCCGCGATTGTGCACGAACCAGCCAGCGGCCATCCGCCGATCGCATCGCGTCCTGGCGGGTAGCGAACACCGGGTGCCTGGGCTCGAGGACGCGTGCGCGCTCGGTCCACGTCTGCGAGCGGCCATAGCGCAGGCGCACCACGGTGCCGTCGTCGCAGCCGACGGCGAGCTCGTGATCGCCGATGAACAGCAGCGCGCACGCGCCGGGCACATCCAGCCGGCCGGCCCAGCCCGCGCCCACCGGGTTCCACAGGTGCACGCGCTCGCCCTCGCCGAGCGCCACGGTCGCGAGTCGCGTCGCGGTCGGCGAGATCGCGTACGCGAAGGGCGCGTGCGTGCGCACCTCGGCGTGCCCGCCACCGTCGGGCCGCGCGCGCACGAAGTGACAGTCGACCTCGTCGGCAACCACGGCGAGCAGCGCGTTGAGCTTGTCGCGCAGATCCTCGGGCGAGAGCGCCGAGCCCGAGGGGCCGTGCGCGGCTGTGTCGTCGCCATCGCCGTCCCCGTCTTCCAGGTCGGTGTCGATGTCGATGCCTACCGACGCGCTGTGGCCGCGATCGTGGAGCAGCGCGTAGACGGGGCACATGCCGACCGCGCCGCCCATGCCGCCGAAGTCGCACTCCAGCACCGCGTCGCTGGTGACGTCGACGACGCGCGCGCCCGCGTTGTCGTAGAGCTCGACCCGCACGCCGCCACCGTGCGCCTCGGCGAGCCGCCACGCCACCGCGCGCACGCCGTAGTCGACGCGCGCCAGCTCGCGCGCGCCGTCGCGCCACGCGTCGTCGTCGGCGGTGGCGTCGGTCGTGTGGGTCGTCTGGGTCAAGGCCGGCAGTATACCGGTGCGGCAGGCGCCGCGTGGCGCGCCGAAAAAAGCAGAACGCCACGCCTGGCCAGGGGGGGATCCGGCCAGGCGCGGCGTCTACCCTACGACTTGCGGAACAGGCTGCGGCTGACGATCGCGCCGACCAGGAAGCTGATGCCCAGCGCGGTCCCCGGGCGCTCCTTCACGAACTGGCCGACATTGAAGAAGGCGTACTTCCCGATGTCGCTGGCCCGCTCGCCGGCCTGATGGCCGAGCTCGCTGACCTTCTCGCGCGCCATCGCGACGAAGCCTTCGGAGCCTTCCTCGCTCTCGTCAGCGTCCGACGCGGAGCGATCCTTCTTGCTGCCCGCGTCCTTCTTGCTGCCCGCGTCCTTGCTGCTGGCTTCCTTCTGGTCACGGTCACGCTCGGGCTTTGCGGCTCCCGCCGACTTGCCAGGCGAGCCCTCGTGCGCCTGGGCGCCCGCGCTCTGCTCGTTACGGTCGCGCTCGCTGTTGGACGTGGACATCGACTCCTTGTCCTTCTGCGTCTGGAACGCTTCCTTCGCGTCCCGCTGATCCTTCTGGTGCTCGTTACGGCCCTGGCCGTGGTTGTACGGAGTGGTGTTGCTCGACATGGGCTTCCTCCTCAGGAAAAGGTTTTCAACTGCTGTGTCGCGCTGTGTGCCGATGTGTTGCAGGACAGGTGCCAAGCGCGTTCAGACGCTGTCCGACGACGTCCCCGGCGGCACCGGGCCCGCGCTCGGCCGCCTGAGCGATGCGAGCACACCGCCCGCGAGCACGCTGAGCACGACGACCAGCGTGATCCACGAGAAGTGATCGCCGAGCCACGCGTGCAGCGGCTTCTCCGCGAGCATCTTGCCGCCGACGAGCAGCATCACGATGCCGAGCGCGGTCTTCAGGTGGACGAAGCGCTCCATCATGTCGGCGAGCACGAAGTACAGGCTGCGCAGGCCCAGGATCGCCATGATGTTGCTGGTGAACACCAGGAACGGATCTTGGGTGACCGCGAACACCGCCGGGATCGAGTCGACCGCAAAGATCACGTCGCAGGCCTCGACGACCATGAGCGCCAGCAGCAGCGTCGTGCCCTGCAGGCGACCATCGGCGCCGCGGATCACGAAGCGCAGGCCGTGGTCGGTCTCCTCGCGCTCGTCGACGCGCAGGGCACGGCGCAGGAAGGCGATGCCGCGGCTCTTGCCCGGGTCGAAGTCGTCGCTACCGCCGCGCAGCGTCTTCACGCCCGTCCAGACCAGGAAGGCGCCGAAGATGTAGAGGATCCACTCGAAGCGGGCGACCAGCGTGGCGCCCGCGGCGATCATGCCGCCGCGCATGAGGAGCGCACCGATGATGCCCCAGAACAGCACGCGGTGCTGGTACTTGGCGGGCACGCGCAGGAAGGAAAAGATGAGCGCGATCACGAAGATGTTGTCGACGGCGAGCGACTTCTCGACGACGTACGCGGTGAGGTACGTGAGCGCGGCCTTGCCGCCAGACACCCCCGCCTCGCCGCCGAGGCCGCCCCAGCCGTGCTCGTAGCCAAGGTAGACGACGCCGGCGAAGGCCGAACCGAGCGCGATCCACAGCGCCGACCAGCCGAACGCCTCGCGCGTCTTGATGCGGTGCGCCGAGCGGTGGAAGACACCCAGATCGAGCGCAAGCAACGCCGCAACGAAGACGAGGAAGCCGACGTACATCCAGACCATGCCCATGCAGGTTGCAGCCCACGTGCCACGTCTGCCGGCACGAGCCGGGCGGTAGCCGTAGCACGACGAACGTCGACCGCGCGCGTGCGCGATCGCCACATCGAGCGCGTCCGCACGCTTTGCTGCCGAGAAAGCGAAACAATCGGCAGGCCAGCGAGGTCGTCGGGCCCGAGCCGATGGTACGGTGCTTGAACTACCGGCAGACAGCATGGACCCCGTTGTCACGATGAGCGCTGGAGCGCCCCAGGTGCCGCCCGATGGCAGCGCGCCCGGGTCAGGCAATGGCAGCGCGGCGGGGCCAGGCAATGGCAGCGCGGCCGAGCCGGACAATGTGAAGGCGTGCGCGGTGCCTGGTCATGGCATCGCACGCCGCGTGGTCATCGAGACCGGCGCCGTGTTCAGTGAGACCGTGGGCCGCTTCGTGCGCCACCGCGGCGACACGCTGTCGGCCGCGCTCGCCTTCCAGACCCTGCTCGCGCTCGCCCCCCTGCTGGTTGTCGCGGTGGCCGTGCTCGCCTTCGCGGTCGGCGAGGGCAACGCGCGCACCGAGGCGCTCGGCACGGTCCGCAAGGCGCTCGGCTGGAAGGGCGCCGAGCTGGTCGAGAGCTGGCTCGACGCCGCGCGCTCGATGGGTACCTGGGCCACGGCGATCGGTACCGGGCTGTTCCTGCTCGGCGCCGATCGGCTGGTCGGCGAGCTGCACGTGGTGATCGACGTCGTGTTCGAGCGCCCCACCGAGGCCCTGCGGCACTTTCGCCACCACGCCAAGGACTTTCTGCGCCAGCGCCTGCGCGGCCTCATCATGACGCTCGGCCTGGGCCTGTGGATCGCGGTCTCGCTGCTGGCGCGCTTCGCGATGACCGCGGTGTGGCCCGAGGGCGGGCAGGGCTGGTCGATGGTGGTGCAGCTGCTGACCATCTCGGCGTCGCTGGTCGGCGCGCTCGCCGTGCTCTACCGGATGCTGCCGGTGCAGAAGCTGGCCTGGCGCGACGTCTGGATCGGCGCCGCGGTGACCGCGCTGCTGCAGATCGTCGTGTCGTGGCTGCTCGAGCTGTGGATCACGCGCTCGAACGTCGGCGCCGGCTACGGCGCCACCGGCGCGATCATCGCCATCCTGCTCTGGCTCTACGTCTCGTCGCTGGTGTTCGTCTTCGGTGCCGAGCTGAGCGCGGTGCTGCTGCACCGCCGCTGGCTGCGCGCCGGCCGCCGCCTGCTGCGGATCGAGGACGCGTGCCCGACCTGCAGCCCGCCGCCGCCGCGCTGAGCCGGTCAGACCTGCAACCTGTGTCACGGTGCTGGACCGCGGTAGCGACCTGCAGCCTCGGTTGCCGCGCTGAACCGTAGTATCGTCGCCAGCGTCGATGAGCTCACGGGTCGTGCTGGTTTCGGGTGGGATCGCTTGCCTGACTTTCGGGCTGGGCGCGCTCCTGGGCGCACGCCTCACCAGCCGGAGCGTGGCGCCTCCGATCGTCGCCAGCAGCGGCACCGGCGCGGCGGTGCGCCCGGCCGCCGCGGTCCCGCCCGGCGCGGCCCAAGAAGGCTTCACGGGCGTGATCTTCCCGCGCCAGCAGGTGGATCTGGCCCCGACCGTCGAGGCGCGCGTGCTCACGGTGCCCGCCGAGCTGGGCGTGCGCCTGCGCAAGGGCGACGTGGTCGCGACCCTCGACGCCGAGTCGATCCGGCGCGAGCTGGCGGCGGCGACCGCGTCGGTGCGCGCGGCGCAGGCCGAGGTGCGCGCGGCCAACGTCGAGCTGTCGGCGGCGCGCGCCAAGGCCGAGCGGCTGGTCAAGCTCGGCGACGGCGTCTCGGCCGAGGAGCTCGAGTCGGCGCGCTACCAGGAGAAGCTCGCCGCGGCCCGCGTCGAGGGCGCGCGCGCCCACGTCGGCGAGAGCCTCGCCGTCGTCGACAAGCTGCGCACGCTGCTCGAGACCACCGCGATCCTCGCGCCCTTCGACGGTGTGGTCGCCATGCGCTACGTCGATCCCGGGACCATCGTGGGCCCGGGCCGGCCGATCATCCGGCTCATCAGCGGCGACGATGTGTGGGTGCGCTTCGCCGTGCCCGAGGATCAGGCGGGCAGCGTGGCGGTCGATGGCTGCGTCGAGGTCGGCGTGCCGTCCATGGGCGGCTCGGCCGCCGGCGTCGTCGGCATGGTCGCGCCGCAGATCGAATCGGCGTCGCGCATGCTGTTCGTCGAGGCGCGCCTGACCGTGCCGCCCGCGTGGCAGGGCAAGCTGCCGGTGGGCCTGGTCGCTCGGGTGCGCCCGCAGCCGTGCCGCCCGGATCCCGGATGAGCAAGCCGGCCGGGGTCGCGCCCCGGGCCTTCGCACCGTCGGGGTTCTTCGCCCTGCGCACGCCGCTCGAGCCGTTCGACGCGCTGCTCGCGTGGGGCGAGGGCCTCGCGGGGGTCGAAGCCGCGGCCGCGGCGGGGGCCTCCGCGGCTCCCGTCGCGGATCTCGACGCCGCGCTCGCCGCCGACCGGCGCGTCCTGCGTGAGCGCCTGCGCGCGCTGCTCGCGCGCCCCGAGGTGCGCGAGGCCGTGTTCGTCGCCTCGCCCAGCCTCGACGAGAGCCTGGCGCACTGGGAGCGCGAGCCCGAGGGCGAGCGCGGCCAGAAGGTCGAGCGCTCGCTGGTACGCTACTTCGAGCGCATGACCGGCCGGGCCACGCCCTTCGGGCTGTTCGCCGGCTGCTCGGTCGGCACGCTCGGCGAGAGCACGCGGCTCGAGCTGGCACCGCGCGCGCGCTACGGCCGGCACACCCGCCTCGACATGGACTACGTGTGCGCGCTCGCCGACGCGCTCGCGCACGAGCCGGCGATCCGGCGCGCGCTGCCGCACCGGCCCAACTCGAGCCTCTACGCGATCGCCGGGCAGCGCCGCTACGCCGAGGGCCGCCTGGTCGACAAGGCGCGCACCTACCACCTGGTCGCGGTCGAGCACACCGACTACCTCGAGGCGACGCTGCGCCACGCCGAGGCCGGCGCGCACCCCGCGGTGCTCGCCGACACGCTGGCCGCGCTCGCCGAGGTCGAGCTCGACGAGGCCGCCGCCTTCGTCGACGAGCTCATCGACAGCCAGCTGCTGGTGCCGGCGCTGGCGCCGCCGGTGACCGGCCCCGAGCCCATCCACGGCATGGTCGAGCTGCTCGCCGCGATCGAGGCCGGCGCGCCGCTGGCCGCGTGCCTGCGCGCCACGCAGCGCGCCATCGAGACCCTCGACGCCGCGGGCGTGGGCAACCCGCCCGAGGCGTACCGCGCGATCGCGCGTGGCCTCGAGCTGCTGCCCACGCCGGTCGAGCTGCCGCGCCTCTTCCAGGTCGACATGGTGAAGCCCGCGGCCGCGGTGAGCCTGGGCGCCGCGGTCGTCGACGAGCTGGCGCGCGGCATCGAGCTCATGCGCCGGCTGGCGCCCGCGCCCTCGCGGCGCGCGCAGAACGAGGGCGCGCTGGGCCGCTTCCGCGACGCCTTCCGTGAGCGCTACGAGGATCGCGAGGTCGCGCTGGTCGAGGCGCTCGACGAGGACGGCGGCATCGGCTTCGACAAGGGTTCGGAGGCGGGCGCCGAGGGCTCGCCGCTGCTGGAAGGCCTCGCGTTCGGCGGCGGCGGCGGCGGTGCGAACGAGAGCCTGGTGCCGTGGCGTGCGCGCGAGCGCCACCTCCTGCGCCGGCTGCTCGAGCACGCGACGGGCGGCGGCACGGGCGGCGGCGCACCGGGCGGCGTACGCGAGCTCGTGCTCGGCGAGGAGGACCTCGAGGCGCTCGCGGCCACGGGCGACAAGCCGCCCCTGCCCGACGCGTTCTCGATCATGGCCACGCTCGCGGCCGCGTCGGAAGACGCGCTCGCCGCGGGCGACTTCCAGCTCTTCTTCAAGGGCGGCGGCGGTCCGTCGGGCGCCAACCTGCTCGGCCGCTTCTGCCACGGCGACCCCGAGCTCGAGGCGCACGTGCGCGCGCACAT
>JBKJOI010000923.1:0-6692 GCA_046595695.1 Haliangiales bacterium
CGGCGCGAGCATCTCGACACGGTGCGCGCCGGTGCACCAGCCGAAGGGCGGCCGCAGGCGCACCTCGGGGGCGAGCCGGACCGGCGCCGCGAAGGCCGCGAGGTCGAGCTCGCCGAGCGCTGCGTCGAACGCTGCCATCGACGCGAAGCGTTCCACCGGCGCGGCCGAGGTGGCGCGCCGGATGGCCGCGCGCAGCGGCCATCCGGCGCGGCACCTCGGCCGCGCCGGTGGAACGCTTCGCGTCGATGGCGGGGTTCGGCGCAGCACTCGGCGAGCTCGACCTCGCGGCCTTCGCGGCGCCGGTCCGGATCGCCCCCGAGGTGCGCCTGCGGCCGCCCTTCGGCTGGTGCACCGGCGCGCACCGTGTCGAGATGCTCGCGCCGGATCTCATGCGCGCGGACTACCGGCTCTCGGACCTGCAGCGCGAGCGGCTCCTGCCCGCCGAGGCGGCGCGGGCGCTGCTGACCGCGGGTGGCTTCGCCGACGTCGGCTGGTCGGTCTACGGCTGCTCGACGCGGCTGGGCCGGCTGACCGATCCGGGCGCCTACGCGCGCGCCACCGAGGTGGTCGTGCTGCTCCACGGCTGGGCGGCGACGCGCGAGGTCTGGCGCACCGTCGCGACCGCGATCTGCCGCGACAACGCCCAGGCCATCGTGCTCACCCCCGACATCTATGGCATGGGCGAGACCCGCTGGACCTCGTCGAAGCCGGCCCGCCCCCTGTTCAGCGCCGAGGCCATCATCGCCTCCACTCAGGGCTGGCAGAAGCTCCTGCGCCTGGACGAGTTCCCGACCGTGCTCGTGGGCCACTCGCTCTCGGCGGTCGCGGTGCTCAGCACCTCCGACGAGGCCGTGGGACCGCGCACCTCGCGCATCGCGATCAACCCGGTGTTCGCGCGCTACAATCCCGAGTACCGCAAGCGCCTCGAGAAGGGCATCAAGCTCATGAAGACCATCGGCCAGATCGCGGCGCTCAAGCCGTGGTTCGTGCGCAAGATGATCTTGACCTCGCCCGCCTCGGCGGAGCTCGCCCGGCCGGTGCTCGAGGACTTCATCACCAACGTGTTCGCCCTGTCGAGCCGTGCCGTCCCCGACATGTTCCGCGCGCTCCTCGACACGCCGCCGTTCACCGGCGGACACCAGCAGCGCCTGCTGCTCCTGCTCGGCGCCAACGATCCCCTGATCTCCGAGGCCGCGCTCGCCGCCGCGATCGTCGATCTCGACCTGCACCCCGCGCAGGTCGTGCGCCTGGCCACCGGCGGGCACTACCCGCACCTCGAGGCCGAGGCCCACCCGGAGTGGACCGCGCGCAACGCGGCCGAGATCGTGAGCCTGGCCGGCACCATGATGCTGTCCTCGCGCGAGGGCACGCTGCTCTCGACGCAGATGGAGAGCACCATCATGGGCGACACGACCGACGGTGGCGTGCAGGTGGTGGTGCCGGCGGCGCGCGCCTCGGCGCTGGTCTCGGGCAGCGTCACCGACGAAGGGCGCGGTGCCGCGAACGCGACCGACTCCAAGCTGCCCAGCCCCGCTTCGTCGGTCGGCGAGAGCTGATCCGGGCCGCGCCGTCGGCCAGCCCCGTCGGCCCGGCGGGTGAAATTCGCGTGTTACCCTGACCCGACCTTGTCGCCCCCCACGTCTACCGGGCCCTCAGGACCCGCCGCGGCGCCCGAGGCGTCCCTCGCCAGCTCGCTGTGGACGCTCGACCCGGCCGTCACCTTCCTGAACCACGGGTCGTTCGGCGCCTGCCCGCGCCCCGTGCTCGAGGCGCAGACCGAGTGGCGCGCGCGCATGGAGCGCGAGCCGATACGCTTCTTCGTGCGCGACCTCGAGCAGCTCCTCGACGAGGCGCGCGGCGCGGTCGCCGGCTTCCTCGCTGCCGACCAGGCCGACCTGGCCTTCGTCCCCAACGCCACCACCGCGGTCAACACCGTGCTGCACTCGCTCGCGCCCACGCTGGCCGCGGGCGACGAGCTGCTGGTCACCTCGCACGGCTACAACGCGTGCACGAACGCGGCGCGCGCCACCGCCGCACGGCACGGCTTCCGGGTCGTGGTCGCCGACGTGCCCTTCCCGCTCTCGTCTCCCGACGCCGTGGTCGACGCGGTGCTCGCGGCGGTGACGCCGCGCACGCGGCTCGCATTGCTCGATCACATCACCTCGCCGACCGGGCTGGTCTTCCCCATCGAGAACCTGGTCGAAAAGCTCGCCGAGCGCGGCATCGACACGCTCGTCGACGGGGCGCACGGCCCCGGCATGGTCCCACTCGAGCTCGACGCGCTGGGCGCTGCCTACTACACGGGCAACTTCCACAAGTGGGTGTGCGCGCCCAAGGGCGCCGCGTTCCTGCACATCCGTCGCGATCGCCAGGAGCTCGTGCGCCCGATCGTGACCAGCCATGGCGCGAGCTGCCCGCGCACCGATCGCTCGCGCTTCCGGCTCGAGTTCGACTGGACCGGCACCTGCGATCCGAGCGCCGTGCTGTGCGTGCCGACCGCGCTGCGCGTGATGGGCGAGCTCCTGCCCGGCGGCTGGCCCATGCTCATGGCGCAGAACCGCGCGCTCGTGCTCGCCGGGCGTCGCCTCCTCGCCGAGGAGTTCGACCAGCCGATGCCCTGCCCCGACGTGATGATCGGCGCGCTCGCCGCGCTGCCGTTGCCCGACGGCGATCTCGTGCCCACACGGCGCACGGTCTACCCCGACGCGCTGCAGGACGCGCTGGTGGACCAGCACCACATCCAGGTGCCCATCTTCCCCTGGCCGGCGCCGCCGAAGCGCCTGGTGCGGATCGCCGCGCAGTTCTACAACCGGCCCGATCAGTACGACGCGCTCGCCGGCGCGCTGCGCACCGAGCTCGCCAACGAGGGCCGCATCTCCGACGCGTTCGGCTAGCAGCGTCGTCCGGCGCCGCGCGCTACGGCTGCGGCTTCGGCGCGTTCTTCTCGTTCTGCGCCCGCTGCTCTCTCTGCGCCTTCTTCGCCTGCCGGAAGCCGATCACCAGCAACATCACGCCCAGCACCACGGCAAGCAGCCGGACGATGCCGCGCGCCCGCAGCGTGGACGAATCCGTCGCCGGCGTCATCCAGCTCTCGACGATGGTCATGCCCGCCGCCGCCGCCACCAGCGTGGTCCCGATCATGCCCCACCTGGTCACGAGGCCGTCCTGCCACGTGTTCGCCTTCACGCCCAGGCGTGCCGCCGCTTCGTCCCACGGCAAGAGCGTCGTGTCCGCCTCGGGCAGCCGCGCGCGCAGCGCCGCGAGCGCGGCCTGGCCCGCCCTGTGCCCGGGATCCAGGGCCACGCTGACCAGCTTGCTCTTGCCCGGCGCCGGCTCGGTGCGCAGGAGCAGCTCGCTGGTGACCACGCCGCCCAGGCTCTTGCCGCGCACCTTCAGGCCGAAGCGCCGGATGTTCGCGTACGGCACCTGCACCTGCCGCAGCCCCTGCTTGTAGCGCAGCACGCGCTCGTCGAGGGTCAGGACCCCATCGACGAACGAGGTGATCTTGTAGCGAAACTCCTGCGGCGCGCCCATTGGCGCATCCTACTCCAGACGCTCTGATAAGCTTCTTGCATGCCGTCTGCCCGCTATCCGGTGACGCGCCTCCTCGAACGCCTGCGTGGTCGCGCCGGTTCGTTCGTCGTCGATAACGCCTTCCGCTCGGTGTCACGCCTGGGCCAGCTGCACCCCGAGGCGCGTCCGGCGCGCCATGGCGTCG
This sequence comes from Haliangiales bacterium, assembly GCA_046595695.1. Classification (GTDB taxonomy): domain Bacteria; phylum Myxococcota_A; class Polyangia; order Haliangiales; family SHYZ01; genus JBKJOI01. The sequence continues at coordinate 3,719 of JBKJOI010000923.1, forward strand.
AGGTGCTGCGCGACATCCCCTACCACGACACCGGCCGCGACGAGCACCTGCTCGACATCTACCGCCCGACCGACGGCAAGGGCCCGTGGCCGGTGGTCTTCTACGTGCACGGCGGCGGCTTTCGCATCCTGTCGAAGGATACCCACTGGATCATGGGGCTCGGGTTCGCGCGCCGCGGCTTCCTGGTCGTGTCGATCGACTACCGGCTGGCGCCGCGGCACCGCTACCCCGCCGCCGTCGAAGACGCGTGCGCCGCCCTCAGCTGGACCGCGCACAACGTCGCGCGCTACGGCGGCGATCCGACGCGCCTGGTGCTCGCCGGCGAGTCGGCGGGCGCCAACCTCGCGACCTCCCTGGCGGTCGCTACCTCGTACCGCCGCCCCGAGCCGTACGCGCGCGCGGTCTTCGACAGCGGGCTGCGGCCGATCGGCTGCCTGCCCGCGTGCGGCATGCTGCAGGTCTCCGACGCCGAACGCTTCGGCCGCCGCCGCCGGCTACCCGCGTTCATCGGCGACCGGATCGACGAGGTCACGCGTGGCTACCTGGGCCAGAACATCGCGTGCACCGGCGACGCCGAGCTCGACCTCGCCGATCCGCTCGTGCTGCTGGAGCGCGGCCTCGCGCCCGAGCGGCCGCTGCCGCGCTTCTTCGCGTTCGTGGGCACCAAGGATCCGCTGCTCGACGACACGCGCCGCCTGGGCGCCGCGCTGGCCCGGCTGAACGTGCCCTGCCGCACCGAGTACTACCCGGGCGAGGTCCACGCGTTCCACGCGCTTGTCTGGCGCGCCAACGCCCGCATGTGCTGGACGCACACCTACGAGTTCCTCGACGAGTGCCTCGCCGCGAGCGCCGCGACGGGGGCACGCGCGGCCTGATCGCAGGGCTGCGGAGCTACGGCGACCGCGACGATGACGGCGGCGCGCTCGCGGCGGGTGCCGGCTCGTCCTGCTCGAGCCAGCGCTGCATCTCCTGGGCGTCCGCCACGCCGGCCTTCTGCAGCACCTTCAGGCCGTTCCTGAGCACGACGAAGTTGGGGATCCCACGCACCTCGTAGCGCGCGGCCAGCTCGGGGTGCGCCTCGGTGTCCACCTTCAGCACGAGCGCCTTGCCCGCCATGTTCTTGGCCAGCTTGGCGACCTGGGGCGCGGCCATCCGGCACGGGCCGCACCAGGCGGCCCAGAAGTCGACCAGCACCGGCACCTTGGCTGCGCTCACGATCTCGTCGAAGAGCGCCGTGGTCACGTCGCCGGGCTCGCTGGCGGCGGGCAGCGGCTGCTTGCACTGGCCGCACCTGCCGACGCTGGCCAGGTATTTCGCCGGGATACGGTTGTTCGCGCCGCAGGCGGCGCACACGCGAAGGCTGAGGTCGCTCACGATTTCCAGAACATGGGTCGCGATCGCCGCGCTGCCAAGGGGCCGTCTGCCGTCACCGCGGTCGCCGGCATGGCCACGGCCGGCTGCTGCATCTGGCTCGGGCCGCGCTCAAATGGAGCCGCGCTCGGCGGCGCGAATGGCAGCGCCGGCGAGGATGCGCACGCCGTGGATGAACTGCGCGAAGCGCGCGTCCTTGGTGAGGCCCTTGGCGTAGCGGTAGTAGATCTGCTGGATGACGACCGCGTTCTTGAACAGCGAGAAGGCGTAGTGGAAGTGCAGCCCGGAGACGTCGCGCCCGGTCTTCTCGGCGTAGCGCTCGGCGAGCTGGCGCCGGTTCAGGCTGCCCGGCAGGTTGGTCGGGCCCCAGCGCAGCACCTGCAGGTCCTGCGGATCGTCGTCCATGATCCAGTAGGCGAGCGTGGTGCCCAGGTCCATGAGCGGGTCGCCGATCGTGCTCATCTCCCAGTCGAGCACGCCGACGATCCGGGTCAGGTCGTCGGCCGCGAGCACCAGGTTGTCGTACTTATAGTCGTTGTGGATGAGCGCGGGCGGCGGCGACGCCGGCAGGTGCGCCGCGAGCCACGTGGCGGCCTGGCCGATCTCGGGGATGTCGTCGGTCTGCGAGTCGCCGTAGCGCTTGGTCCAGCCGCTCACCTGGCGCTCGACGTAGCCCTCGGGCTTGCCCAGCTCGCCCAGCCCGGCGGCCGCGAAGTCGACCGCGTGGATCGCGGCCAGGTTGTCGATGAGCGCCTCGCACAGCTTCCGCGCCTCGCCCGGGCTGACGTCGATGCGGGTGTCCTTGCGCAGGATCACCCCGACCAGGCGCTCCATGACGTAAAAGGGCGCACCCAGCACCGCCTCGTCGTCGCAGTAGGCGAGCGGCTTCGGCGCCTGCGGATAGACGGCGTGCAGCGCCGAGAGCACGCGGAACTCGCGGCCCATGTCGTGCGCCGACTTCACCTTGCTGCCGAACGGAGGCCGCCGCAGCACGTACTCGCGCGCGCCCGCGCCCACGCGATACGTCAGGTTGGAGTGTCCGCTCGGGAACTGGTCCAGGGTGATCGGCGCGCTCGCGTCGATGCCGGCGACGTGCGCGCGCAGCCAGGGCGTGAGCTTGGCCAGGTCGAGCTCCTCACCGGCGCGGGTCGGCCGCGCGGCATCGACGTCCGGCGCGCTCACAGCCGCACCCCGTACCGCTTGAGCGCGTTCTTGGCGACGACGACCTTGTGGACCTCGTCGGGGCCGTCGTAGATGCGCGCCGCGCGCTCGTTGCGATAGAACGTCGCCAGCACGGTGTCGTCGGTGACGCCGAGCGCGCCGTGCGCCTGGATGGCGCGATCGACGACCCGCTGCAGCACACCCGCGACGTAGTACTTGATGGTCGAGATCTCCTCGCGCGCGCCGTGCACGCCCGCGGTGTCGATCTTCCACGCCGCGTGCAGCACCATGAGCCGCGCCGCGTTGATCTCGGCGCGGCTGTCGGCGATCCACTCCTGCACGATCTGCTTGGTGCCGAGCAGCGTGCCGGGCGCGACCTCGCGCGTCGCGGCGCGCGCGCACAGGAGGTCGTACGAGCGCTCGCAGATGCCGATCCAGCGCA
>JBKJOI010000001.1:0-5319 GCA_046595695.1 Haliangiales bacterium
ACGGCGACCTGAACGGCGACGGTCTCTCCGACGTGGTGCTGTCGAAGGGCCAGATCGCGACGGTGTTCCTCAACCAGGGCGACGAGTTCCAGGCGCAGGCGGTGCCCGGGCTCGCCAGCATCCCGTTTGCGTTCGGCTACCCGATCATCGGTGACCTGACCGGCAGCGGCAACCCGCAGGTCGTCTTCGTCGACGGCCTGCACGCCAAGGCCATCGATCTCTCGACGCCCTCGACCGGGCTCATGCGCCGGGCCGACGACGGCAAGGGCACCGTCGTGAGCTTCGAGTACAAGCGGGTGCGGCCCCAGCCGGGCATCATCCACCGCTACGCGCTGCTCGCCGGCATGACCGTCGACTCGGCGGGCTACGACCCGGTCACCTACCGCTACGACTACGCGCAGGCGGTGTGGCACTCGGTCGGCCGCTACCTGGTCGGCTTCACGCATGCGACCAAGCGCTCACCCTTCGTGGTCGAGGACGTCGCCTTCCACAACGATGACAAGGTCGCCGGCGTGATCACCGGGACCACCACCAGCGACGAGCGCACGCCGGGCATCGTGAAGTTCTCGGCCAACGAGTTCGACTCGGCCACGTTCCAGGGGCTGCCCTGGCTGCGCCAGCGCGTCACCCAGAACGGCGTGCGCGCCACCGATGGCACGAACCCGCTCGCGACGCGCGTCGACTTCGAGGCCTACGGCGCCGACGTCTGCTTGCTGCGCAGCTCGACCACGTTGCCCGGCGGCGTGCTGACCCAGGAGGAGACCCTCGCCAGCGTGCCGGCGCTCACCGACGCGGTGAGCTGCCTGCCCGCGACCCGGCGCCTGACCGGCGTCCACGACGATGCCTCGCTCGACTTCGACTACGCGATTTCGATCGAGCGCAACGACCTCGGCCAGGAGACGCAGGTGACGCAGAACGGCCCGCAGGGCCCGTTCGTGCTGCAGCAGAACACCTATGACCCGGCGAGCGGACGCATGCTCAGCTCGGGCGCGCCCGGACGCGGCACCAGCGTGATGACCTACGACGCGCTGGGTCGCGTCACGCAGGTCGTCGCGGCCGACGGCACGGTCATGCGCGTGACCGGCATCGATCCGGTCACCGACGCCCTGCGCGAGCTCGAGCGCGACCGCGGCACCGGCGGCGTGGCCCGCTTCGGCTACGCCTTCCACGCGATGGAGCGGCTCGAGCGCACCTGGGACAGCTTCGGCGGCTCGTCGCCGGCGCAGCCCGCGCAGCGGCTGAGCTACGCCTTTGCGACGGCCGATCGGCCCGGTCGCATCGGCACCACCTCGCTCGTCGACGCCACGACCGGCATGGCCACCGAGCAGGTCGACCTGCTCGCGGCCGACGGCGAGAAGCTCGCCGCGGCCACTTGGGCGGGCAACTGGCTGCTCTCCGGGCTGGTCCGCTCGGATCGCTCTAGCCTGACCAACCGCTCCTACTACCGCCTGCCCATCGGCGGCGCGGGCTCGCTGTCCAATCTAACGCTCGCCGAGATGTACGGCGTGGGCGCCGAGCAGCTCGGGGAGGTCGTGGGCGCCGGGTTCGGCTACGACGCCTCCACCACCCGGCAGGTCCAGTCCGGCGTGGTCGGCGAGTCGGTCACCACCTGGAGCCGCAGCGGCGCCGCCCTGGTCGAGCGCACCACTCGGAGCGGCAGCTTCACCAAGATCGTCAGCAAGGACGCGGCCGGCCGCGTGATCGCTACCACCGACGAGACCGGGGTCACGCACACGTACGCGTACGACGCCCTCAACCGGCTGGTGCAGGTGGTCACGCCCGATGGCATCCATGCCGTCCGCTTCGACGGCTACGGTCGCCCCGGCCGCGTGGCCCGCGACGGCGTCGCCTCGCTCGACTACGTCTACGACCCGACCACCGGCCTCCTGGCCGAGAAGCGGGTCGCCTCTCCCGAGGGGGCCCTGCAGCGCAGCTCGGCCACCTCGTACGACGCGATCGGCCGCCAGACCCACGTGCAGCACCGCCGCGCCACCGACGGCGGCGAGCAGGATTTCTCGTTCGACTACGACGGCATCGGCGCGTCGGGCGGCGTGCCCGTCGCCGGCCAGAAGGGCCAGCTCTCACGCGTGCGCGGCGAGCTGTACGAGCGCCGCATGGTCTACGACCAGGCCGGCCGCGAGGCCAGCACCACGCTGCGCCTGGGCAACGGCTGGCGCGAGATCGTGACCGCGTCGACCTACCGCACCGACGGCACCGTCGGGTCGAGCACGATCACGGTGCGCAACGGCGCCGGTGCCACCCTCTTCGAGAGCGTGCGCGACGAGCAGCTCGACGCGTACGGGCGTCCCTACCGCAAGCTCGTCGACGGCGCCGTGCTCTACACCCTGAGCTACGACGGCGAGGGCCGCGTCGACCGCGTCGAGCTGGCCGGCGGCAACTCGGTGGTCATGAGCTACGACCCGGTGACGCACGCCCGCCGCGGCTACCGCGTGGAAGGCCCGATGCACGACGGCGCGGTGGCCTGGAACCTCGATGCGCGCGGTCTGGTCGCCGCGGAGACCTTCGAGAACGCTGGCCAGGCGCACGTGCGCAACTACGGCTACGACGCACGCGGCGCGCTGGTGACCTCGAGCGACGACCTGCAGACCGCCTCGTACGACTACACGGCATCAGGCCTGCCCGCGACCATCGTCGACGAGAAGGGTAGCCGCGCCGTGCATCGCACGGGCGACCAGCTGCTCATCGGCGGTGAGCTCTACCGCTGGGACGCGCTCGGACGCGTGGTGCAGAAGGGCGCGCTCGCCCTGGAGTACGGCCCGAACGGCGAGATCGCGGTGGCGCGGAGAGGCGCTCGTGAGCTGCGCTATGCCTACGACGAGGGTGGCCAGCGCGTGCTCAAGCTCGTCGACGGCGTGCCCACGGTGGCCTACCTCGCGCAGGCGGTGCTCACCGCCGACGCGCTGGTCGAGCCGCTCGTGGTCGCCGGCGTCACCATCGGCGTGCTCGAGAACGGCGTGCTCGTGCCCATGATCACCGACCCGCGCGGCACGCCGATCGTGAACGCGGCGGGCGAGACCTACCTGGCCTCGCCCTACGGCGTGCGCGGCAGCTACGGCGAGCTCGCCGAGTCGATCGACTTTACCCGCCTCGGTTACGACGCCGACCTGGGCACGGTGCGCATGGGCGCGCGTGACTACGATCCATTCCTGAGCCAGTTCTGGACCGCCGACCCGAAGTTCCTCGAGAGCATCGACGACTGCGCGAAGTCACCCGATCAATGCAGCCTGTACTCCTACGCCGGCGGCAACCCGGTCAGCTTCACCGACCGCACCGGTCTCGACAAGGAGTGGGTCGCACCCGACCACTGGGTCAAGGTGAGCCGCTCCGACGCCTGGTCGGGCGCGGACTACATCGACAACTACATCTCGCACGCGACCTCGGACAGCATCGACGCCGACGGCAACCGCGCCACCATGGTCGTGCACTACGACGACGGCGACACGCTCGAGATCTCGCTCGAGCGGCTGCCGGTGGAGTGGAGCGAGAAGGCGCGCAAGCAGCAGGAGTACGACCTGGCCAAGAGCTTCGGGCTCGAGGACGGCGTGCGCATCGTCGGTGGCGGCCCGGTGAGCATCATCACCAGCAAGGAGGACAGCGACAAGCACGTGCAGAAGATTGGCTACTACCGCATCGGCGACACCATCTTTCCCATCGACGAGCGGACGGGCAACCCGTGGTTTACCAAGGACACCGTGCCCAACCTCGTGCACATGAACACGAAGATCCATGTCGCGGTGCAGGTGAATCAATGGCGCGTGATGATGGCCGAGGCCATCAACGCCTTCGCCGGCGCAGTCGCGGCGGGCGGCAACGCGATGACGCCGGGATCCGACTACAACTCGAACGACTTCCACGTCACCCAGTTCCAGCGGGGCGCCACCGAGGCGACCAAGGCCATCGAGGTCCACGTCGACGACGACAAGAAGTCGAAGAAGTAGCCGCCTGCGACGGCCGCAGCGCGCCTGGCGGCGGCCGCGGCTTCTCCCTTCCTCGATCGCCAGCTGTTCGACCGCTGGCCCCTCCGCTCCTCCGCTCCGCGATCTCGCGTTGCTCCCCTTCGACCCGGCCGCGTCACGCACGCGGCCGGGTGGCTTGCCTTGGCTACTTGTCTAGTCAATCTGTCGGGCTTCCGCATCGTCGGCGGTCCTCGTCGGCAAGTGCGCGTAACCACGCTCCTCGTGCGCTGGCGCGGCTCTTGCGTTAGGGCGCGCCATGACCCGGAGGAGAACCATGATCCGCAACGCTACTCGTCTACTCGCGGTCCTGGCCGCGACCACCGCCGCGGGTGGCGCCGCTCGCGCGGCACCGTTTCAGGACGTTCTCGTGCAAGCGCCCAGCATCGGACAGCCGCAACGTGGTTCGATCGCGGGCTCGCTGTCGAAGCTCGCGTTCGGCCCCGCCGATCTCGCGCGCGGCGCCTACACGCTGCCGCTGCCCATCGAGGTGCCCGGCGAGCGCGGCGGGCTGCTGGCGCAGGCGTTCCCGGCGTACTCCGCCGAGGGCGGCGTCGGCGAGTGGGGCATGGGCTGGGCCTCGGATCTGCAGATCCGGCGGCACCGCCTGATCGGCGATCTCGACTACCAGACCGACGGCTTCACCAGCCCCTGGGGACGCCTCGAGAAGGGCGACGACGACGCCTACTACCCGGGTGGCCTGCGCAGCGCGCTGCGCCTCAAGCAGGTCGCGGGTGGCTGGGAGGCCACCTCGGCCGACGGGACCGTTTACACCTTCCTTGCGCAGGACACGGTCCGCACCCCCGACGGTGATTACGCGTGGAACCTGTCGCGCGTCGATTCGCTGCTCGGCGACGCCACGGTCCTCACCTGGGTCAAGAACGACTGGGGTCGCGCCTTCCTCAGCGAGGCGAAGTGGGGCGGCCGGAGCGACGGCACGCAGTACCTGGCCACCTTCGCCTACGAGGCGCTGGCCAAGCCGTTCGTGAGCTACGCGTCGGGATCCGAGATGCGTCTCGACCGGCGCGTCACGCGCGTCACCGTGAGCGCGAAGAGCGGCGCGAGCTACGTGGAGCGCTGGCGCTACGACCTCGGCTACACCCGGAGCCCGCTCGGCCCCGCCTTCTACCTGACCTCGCTAACGCGCACCTTCGCGTCGGGGCAGGCCGAGCCCCCGGTCACCTACGAATACGACATGGGCGTGGAGCAGCTGGCGACGGCGACGCTCGCGCCCGAGCCGGCGCTCGATCTGTTCCTGGTCGCGGCGGGCGGGGCGGCGCTGCAGCCGGATCACGCGTCGATGACCGACATGGAGCAGAACGGGCTCACCGATCTCGAGCACTAC
>JBKJOI010000063.1:0-13192 GCA_046595695.1 Haliangiales bacterium
ACCGTGCTCGCCCGGGGGGTAGGGGCGGATCTCGATCGGGCACTTCGGGGACTCGCACTTGCTGCCCTTGAGGAACAGCTTCATCTTCTCGCGACGGCAGCGGCGGCAGTCGGCGCCTGTGTAACGGGCCATGTTCGTAGGTCTCCTGGTCTCAGACGCGACGGCGCTTGGAGGGGCGGCAGCCGTTGTGCGGCACCGGGGTGACGTCCTGGATCGCGCCGACCTCGAGGCCGGCGGCCTGCAGGGAGCGGATCGCGGTCTCGCGGCCGGAGCCGGGACCCTTCACGAAGACGTCGACCTTCTTCATGCCGTGCTCCTGCGCCTTGCGGGCACAGCTCTCGGCCGCCATCTGCGCCGCGAACGGCGTCGACTTGCGCGAGCCCTTGAAGCCGCGCACGCCCGCCGACGACCACGCCACCACGTTCCCCGAAACATCGGTGATGGTGACGATGGTGTTGTTGAACGTCGACTGGATATGAGCGATGCCGCTCTGGACGTTCTTCTTGACCTTCTTCTTCTGCTTCTTGACCGTGGTCGACATCAGTCTTGTCTGCTTTCTCGCGTGACCTGAGGTAATCCCCGACTAGCGAACAAACTACTTCGCTTCGGGCTTCTTGCGGACCATGCCCTTACGCGGGCCCTTGCGGGTACGCGCATTGGTGTGCGTGCGCTGGCCACGGACCGGCAGGCCGCGCCGATGGCGCAGGCCGCGGTAACAACCGAGGTCCATGAGACGCTTGATGTTCATCGAGATCTCGCGACGAAGATCACCCTCGACCTTGTACTCGGCCTCGATGACGTCACGGATCTTGCGGACTTCATTCTCGTCGACCGCGTCGGTACGCTTGTCGGGCGAGATGTCGGCCTTCTTCAGGATCTCGCGGCTGCGACTCCTGCCGATGCCAAAGATATAGGTAAGAGCGATCTCCATCCGCTTGTTGCGGGGAAGGTCGACGCCTGCAATGCGAGCCATAGTCGATCTCCTACCTTAGCCCTGACGCTGCTTGTGCTTGGGATTCGACGGGCAGATCACGCGCACGACGCCCTTGCGGCGGATGATCTTGCACTTGTCGCAAATCTTCTTGATGGACGCTCTGACCTTCATGTTCCCGCCTTCGCCTTGTTCCGTGCCTTCTCTTGAATCACACGAGCCGCGCGATGATGGATCCTCGATGGGGATCCCGTTCGGCTCGTCTAACACTTACTCGGTCGCCGGGCTTTACCGGCGTTGATACTCGTCTGAACTCTTCGGCCACGTGCACGGTGACCATCTCACCGCTGTCCAGCTTCACTTGCACCATCGCGCTCGGTAGTAGCTCGACCACCGTGGCGTCGACAGGTTTGTTCGGTGAATCGCTCATGCCGATCAGAAGGAGCGGCTCAGCACCACCGGGCCGTTTTCCGTGATCGCAACGGAATGTTCGAAATGGGCCGAGAGTCTACGGTCTTTGGTCACCGCTGTCCATTGATCTTCGAGCACTTCGATCTCATGGGAGCCGGCGTTTACCATAGGCTCGATGGCCAGCACAAGCCCCACCTTCAGGCGGTAGCCCTTGCCCGGCCTTCCGTAGTTCGGAACTGGAGGGTCTTCGTGCATACGCTGGCCGATCCCGTGCCCGACAAAGTCGCGCACGACCGAGAACCCTGCCGCTTCGACGTGCTGCTGCACGGCGGCGCCGATGTCCTCGATCCGGTTGCCCGGGATTGCCTGTGCGATGCCTAGCTCCAAAGATTCCTTAGTAGTATCAACAAGTTTCTGAGCTTCAGCGGAGACCTTGCCGATCGTGACGGTGCGTGCCGAGTCGCCGCAGTAGCCGTCCTTGAAGCACCCGAAATCGATGCCGACGATGTCCCCGTCCTTCAAAACCACGTCTTTTCGCGGGATCCCGTGGACGATCACGTCGTTGACGCTCGTGCAAAGGACCGCGGGGTAAGGCGGATGTGCGTACCCCAGAAACGCTGACTTCACCTTGTGCCGCTCGATCTCTCGGGCGGCAATCTCGTTCAACTCCCAGGTCGACACGCCTGACTTGGCTGTACCGCAGCAGGCGTCGAGGATCTCGCTTACCACCAAGTTCACGGCGCGGAGCTTCTCGAGCTCCTGCGGGGTCTTCAGAAAGACGCGCATACGCCGCTCGGCTCTCGCCCATGGCCACCCCATCGGCCGTGACGATCCCTAATCCCCGTCGATGGCATTCGCCAGCCGTGCGGACACTTCATCGAGGGTGCCCAGACCGTCGACGCGACGGACTAGACGCATCTGCTCATAGTAAGGCACCACCTGGGATGTGTCGCGGTGGTACGCCTCGAGCCGCGCGCGGACCTTCTCCTCGCGGTCGTCGGTACGCTGGACCAGCTCGGAATTGCACTCGTCGCAGCGGCCGCTCACGCGCGGGGGCGAGAACTCGAGGTGGAACGTGCGCCCGCACTTGAGGCAGGTGCGACGGCCCACGTTGCGGCGGGTGACCTCGTCGTCCGACACCTGGATCACGACGCAGCGGTCGATCTTGCGGCCGTTCTTGCCCAGCAGTCCGTCGAGAGCCTCTGCCTGCGGGACGGTGCGCGGAAAGCCGTCGAAGATGGCGCCCTGGCGCGTCGCCTCGAGCTTGAGCTGCTCGTCGATGAGGGCGATCACGATGCCGTCCGAGACCAGGTGACCCGCGTCCATGATGGCCGCGACCTGCCTGCCGAGCTCGGTACCCGCGGCGCGTGCCGACCGGAGCATGTCACCGGTGGCGAGCTGCGGGATGCCGTAGCGGTCGACGAGGCGCTTCGCCTGCGTGCCCTTGCCGGCACCCGGAGGGCCGACGAGGACAACCAGGCGGTCGCGGTCGCGCTTGACGGGGATCGTGTCCATGGTTGGTCCGGAGGTCTCCGTGTGCCTACGAGGCGGCCGGGCGGGTGAGCGCCGCGCCGGTACGACCGCGGATCCGGGGACCCTTGGGTCCGCCGAAGCCTTCGTACTGGTGGGAGATGAGGTGCGACTCGACCTGCTGCACGAAGTCGAGCGCCACGCCCACCACGATGAGGAGGCCGGTGCCGCCGAAGTAGAAGGGTACCTTCAACTTGGTGTTGAGCAACGACGGCAGCACGCAGACCGCCGAGATGTAGAGCGCGCCGGCGAAGGTGATGCGCGTGAGCACGCGGTCGATGTACTCGGCCGTCTTCTTGCCCGGGCGGATGCCGGGGATGAAGCCGCCGTTCTTCTTCATGTTGTCCGCAACGTCGACCGGGTTGAACGTCACCGCGGTGTAGAAGTACGCGAAGAAGATGATGAGGAAGACGAACACGACCTCGTAGCGCCAGTCGCCCGGCGTGAGCACTCCGGCCACCGACTGCAGCCAGCGCGAGTCCGCCATGTTGGCAATCTGCGCGGGGAACAGCAGGATGGAGGAGGCGAAGATCGGCGGGATCACGCCCGCGGAGTTGATCTTGAGCGGCAGGAAGGTCGACTGCCCGCCGTACATTTTCCGACCGACCATCCGCTTGGCGTACTGGATCGGGATGCGCCGGTGGCCACGCTCGAAGAACGTGATGGCCGCGATGACGGCGACGACGAGGCCGGCCAGGAAGATGATTTGGAACGAGTTGATGTCGCCCATCTGATAGACGGTCCACAGCTTCAGGATACCGTCGGGCAGGTCGCAGACGATGCCCGCGAAGATGATGAGCGAGATGCCGTTGCCAATGCCGCGCTCGGTGATCTGCTCACCCAGCCACATGATGAAGGCGGTGCCGGTGGTCAGCGAGATCATGGTGATGATGCGGAAGGCCCAACCCGGATCGGCGACGACCTGGCCGCCGCCGCCACCGAGCCCACCGCGACCGAGGCCCTCGAGCCACGACGCGATGAAGAACGACTGGACGATCGCCAGCACCATGCAGCCGTAGCGCGTGTACTGGTTGATCTTCTTGCGTCCCTGCTCGCCCTCCTTGTTCAGGCGGTCGAGCGCGGGCACGACCACCGTGAGCAGCTGCATGATGATCGACGCCGAAACGTACGGCATGATGCCGAGGGCGAAGATCGACAGTTGCTCGAGCGCGCCGCCCGAGAACATGTTGAACATCCCGAGGAACGAGCCGCTGCCACCCGTGGAGATGATGTTTTTCATCTCGATGCGGTTCACGCCCGGCGTCGTGATGAACACGCCGATGCGGTAGACCGCAAGACACATGAGGGTGAACAGCAGGCGTCGCCTGAGCTCGGGAAGCTTGCTGATGTTGCCGATCGTGGAGGCCAAGGGCCGTTCCTTCGTTTCGGTTAGGGAGGGAGCCTGGTGGGCTCTCTACTTGACGACTTCGGCCGAGCCGCCAGCCTGCTCGAGCTTGGCCTTCGCCGACTCGGAGAAGGCATGGGCACGCACGGTCAGCTTGCCCTTCACTTCGCCCTCGCCCAGGACCTTCACCTTGGGCGCGGTCTTCGGCACGATGCCGGCGTGCTTCATGGCCGCGATGTCGACGACGCCGCTGTCGAAGCGAGCCGCCAGCGAACCGACGTTGATGGCGAACGCCTCGATGCGGAAGAAATTCTTGAAGCCGCGCTTGGGCAGGCGGCGCTGCATGGGCATCTGACCACCCTCGAAGCCGATGATGGCTCCGTGGTGACCGGTGCGGGCCTTCTGCCCCTTGACGCCCTTACCCGCGGTCTGGCCGTTGCCCGAACCGATACCGCGGCCGATGCGCTTGCGCTCGCGCGTGGCGCCAGCGTTGGGTTTCAAATCGTGAAGCTTGGTTCCCATGATCCTGCCTGCTCTCTTACTTGGCCGCCGGCAAGGCCGACTCGACCTTGACCAGGTGTGAAACCGCGCGAATCATGCCGCGGACGGAGGGGCTGTCCTCGAGGACCACGCTCTTGTGCATCCGGGTGAGACCCAGACCGCGGATCGTGTCCTTCTGGCGCTGCGGACGGTTGACGCCGCTACGGACCAGGGTGACCTTCAACTTGAGCGCCATCTTCGTACCTCTTTGGTGGCTGTCTGCAGAGCAGTCAAGGGCTCGCCGCTTACGCGGAGAGCTCCTCGACCTGCTTGCCGCGCAGACGTGCCGTCTCTTCGATCGAACGCAGCTGCTTGAGAGCGGCGATCGTCGCGTGAATGACATTGTGGGGGTTGGACGTCCCGATGCACTTCGTCAGGATGTCCTGGATGCCCGCGACTTCCAGTACCGGACGGACCGAGCCGCCCGCGATGATGCCGGTACCGGCCGAGGCCGGCTTCAGCAGCACTTCACCGGCGCCGAAGCGACCGAGGACCTCGTGCGGGATGGTGCCCTTCACGAGCGGGATGCGGAAGATGTTCTTCCGCGCCTGCTCGGTGCCCTTGCGAATCGCCTCGGGCACTTCGTTGGCCTTGCCCAGGCCCGCGCCGACGTGGCCGTTCTGGTCACCCACGACCACGAGGGCCGCGAACGAGAAGCGACGACCGCCCTTGACGACCTTGGCGACGCGGTTGATGTGAACCATACGGTCCACGAGCTCGCCGACTTCATCCATATTGATGGCCACTGGTGCGTCTCCTACTAGAACTGCAGGCCGCCCTCGCGGGCGCCGGCTGCAACCGCGCTGACGCGGCCGTGGTAGATGTAGCCGTTGCGGTCGAACACGACCGAGCTGATGTTCTTGGCCAGCAGCTTCTTCGCCACTGACTGTCCCACCAGCTTGGCCTTGTCGGCCTTCTTCTTCCCGGTGAGCTCGCCCTTCAGCGCCTCTTCCAGGTCCGAAGCCGACGCGAGCACCGTGTTGGTGACGTCGTCGATCGCCTGCGCATAAATATGCTTGGCCGAACGGAACACCGAGAGGCGCGGACGCTCCGCGGTGCCCGAGAGCTTCTTACGGATGGTCACCTTGCGCCGGACGCGCGCGGCTTCCTTCACGTTGCGGATCTTCTTCACTGCCGGCATGGCATCACTCTCCTGGAGACCGTGTTACGCCGCACCGGTCTTGCCGACCTTGCGCTTGATCGTTTCTTCGATGTACTTGATGCCCTTGCCCTTGTAGGGCTCGGGCGGCCTGAACGACCGCACCTTGGCGGCCGTCTGGCCGATGAGCTCACGGTCGATACCCGCGAGCACGAGCGTGTTCTTGTCGACCTTCGCGGTCACGCCCTTGGGCAGCATGAAGATGATCGGGTGTGAATACCCGAGCGCCATCGTCAGCTTCTCGCCGGCAACCTCGAAGCGATAGCCGACGCCGTTGACCTCGAGCTTGCGCTCGAAGCCGGCGGTCACGCCGACGACCATGTTGTTGATGAGCGCCCGGGTGAGGCCGTGGCACGAGCGAGCCGGCTTGCCGTCGTTCTCGCGCGAGACCGTGATGCCCGCGGCATCGTTCGCGACCGAGACGTGCGGCGGCAGGATACGCTTGAGCTCGCCCTTCGGACCCTTAATCGCCACGGTGCCGTCCTTGACGGCGATGGTGACGCCCTTGGGCAGCGGAATGACTTTTCTTCCGACGCGCGACATGACTACCAGACCTCGCAGAGGATCTCGCCGCCGAGGCCCTGCTTGCGGGCCTGCTTGTCGGTGAGGAGACCCTTCGATGTGGAGACGACGGCCACGCCCATACCGCCGCGGACCTTCTTGATGTCGTCCTTGCCGGCGTAGGCGCGCTGGCCCGGACGCGACACCCGGCGCAGGCCGGTGATCGCGGGACGGTGCTGCGCATCCCAGCGGATGGTGCACGAGATGGTGCCCTGGGGCTCGCCGGGGATGAACGCCACGGCGGTCAGGTAGCCTTCGTCGCGCATGAGCTCGGCGAGCTTCAGCTTGACGGTCGAGGCCGGGAAGACGATCTCCGTCTTGCGGGCCATGATCGCGTTGCGGAGGCGGGCGAGAAAATCAGAAATTGGATCGGTCATTAGCGTGCTCCCTACCAGCTCGACTTGATAAGGCCGGGGATCTCACCCTTGAGGGCGAGGCTCCGGAAGCAAAGCCGACACATGTCGAACTTGCGCATGTAAGCGCGACCGCGGCCGCAGATCGGGCAACGGCTGCGCTCACGGACCTTCCACTTCTCTTTGCGCGGAGTCATCTGACAAAGACGAGCCATGATCTAGTACCTCGCGTCCGTAGCTGCGGTGCGGAACGGCATACCCAGCTGACGGAGGAGCGCGCGGCCCTCATCGTCGGTCTTTGCCGTCGTCACGATGGTGATGTTCATTCCCTTGATCTTGTCGATCTTGTCGTAATTGATCTCGGGAAAGATGATGTGTTCCTTGATGCCCACGGAGAAGTTCCCGCGGCCATCGAAGCCCTTGGGCGAGATGCCCTTGAAGTCGCGGACGCGGGGCAGCGCGAACGAGACGAAGCGGTCGAGGAACTCCCACATCTTCTCGCGACGCAGCGTGACCATGGCGCCGATCTTCAGCCCCTCGCGGAGCTTGAAGTTCGCGATCGCCTTCTTGGCGCGCGTCGTGACGGGGTTCTGACCGCTGATGAGACGGATGTCCTCGAGCGCCGACTCCAGGATTTTCGGGTTGGCGACAGCCTCACCGAGACCCATGTTCAGCGTGATCTTGACGACCCGCGGCACCTGCATGACGTTCTTGTAGCTGAACTCCTTCATGAGGGCCTGGATGACCTCGGCCTCATAGAAGGTCTTCATGCGCGGGGGCGCCGGGCGCTTGTACGTAGGAACGGGACCGGCTTCGACCTTGGGGGCCTTGGCCTTGCCGTCCTTCGTCTTTTCCTTCTTGGGCTTGGTAGCAGCGTCGCCGCCGCCGCCCTTAGCCTTCTTCTCGTTCTCGTCAGCCATTTCCGTCCTTCACTTCGCTGCGCTACACGACCGGTTTTGAGTCGCGACTTACGCGCTCGAGCTTGAGAGCTACTTTGAGAGCTACTTGCGCATTCCGGGATCAGCGATCTCGGCGCCCGTCTTCTTGTCGACGCGGACACGCTTGCCCGCGTCGTTGACCTTGACGCCAGCCTTGATGACGCGGCGCTCGGTCGCATCCCAGAGAGCGAGGTTCGAGATGTGAATCGAACCCTCCTTCTCGATGATGCCGCCCTGCGGGTTCTTCTGCGAGGGCTTCGTGTGGCGCTTGACCTTCATCAGGCCTTCGACCACGACGCGATCCTTCTTGGTGAGGATCTTGAGCACCTTGCCGGTCTTGCCCTTCTCTTTACCAGCGATCACCATCACGAGATCGCCCTGACGAACGTGCGCCATTACAGCACCTCCGGCGCGAGCGAGATGATCTTCATGAACTTCTTGGCGCGCAGCTCGCGTGCAACGGGCCCAAAGATGCGCGTCCCGATCGGCTCGTTGTCCTTGTTGATGAGGACCGCCGAGTTGGAATCGAACCGGATGTAGCTACCGTCCGGCCGCGCGATTTCCTTGGTGGTCCGGACGATGACCGCCTTAGCGACCTCGCCCTTCTTCACCTTGGCGCCCGGGATGGCTTCCTTGACCGAGCAGACAATGATGTCGCCGATCGACGCGTACTTGCGCTTGGAGCCGCCCAGGACCTTGATACACATCAGCTTCTTGGCGCCCGAGTTGTCGGCAACATCGAGCGTGGTGGACATCTGGACCATGTCTACACCTCCGCCGGGCGCTCGATCAGCTTCGAGACCTTCCAGCGCTTGTCCTTCGACAGCGGGCGGGTTTCGACGATCTCGACGCGGTCGCCGGTCTTGAACTCGTTCTTCTCGTCGTGCGCCTTGTACTTCACGCGCTTGGTGACGAACTTGTGGAAGCGCAGGTCCTTCACGCGACGCGTGACCAGCACGACCACGGTCTTGTCCATCTTGTCGGAGGTGATCGTCCCGACGATGGCGCGGCGAGCGCCACGCTTGTCGGTCGATTCCGTCGACGTCGTATTCTCAGCGGCGGCCATGACCCTTACTCCTTCGCCCCGGCGCCGGCCTTTTCGAGGCCCTTGCGGCGTGCCGAGATCACCGTCTGGATGCGGGAGATCTCGCGACGCTTCTGGCGGATCTGCATCACGTTCGTGAGCTGGTTGGTGAAACGTCCCAGCTTGAGGCGGAACAACTCGTCCTTCGCACGGTCGAGCGAGCCCAAGAGCTCATCGTCGGCGCGGTCGCGAATTTCGATCATCTTCGTAGTCTGAGCGGCCATCGTCCTGCTCCTCTTACAGTCCCGCCGAGCGGCTGACGATCTTGGTCTTCACCGGCAGCTTGTGGTGCGCCAGGTGAAAGGCCTCGCGCGCCAGGGTCTCGTCGACACCTTCCAGCTCGTACAAGATGCGACCGGGTCGGATGATGCAGACCCAGCCCTCATTGCCGCCCTTACCTTTACCCATTCGGGTCTCGGCAGGCTTCTTGGTGATCGGCTTGTCCGGGAAGACCCGGATGTACAGCTTGCCGCCGCGCTTCACGTGACGCGAGATGGCAACGCGCGCCGCCTCGATCTGACGCGAGGTGAGACGGCCGCACTCGGTGGCCTGCAGCCCGAAGTCGCCGAAATTGACCTGGTCGCCGCCCTTGGCGCGACCCGTCATGCGGCCCTTCATGGACTTGCGGAATTTCGTTCGCTTCGGAGACAGCATCGCTCGATTTCCTTTTTCGACTAGCCCGCGGTCGGAGCGTTGTCACGCGCGCGCGGCGAGCCGGCGCGAGTAGGCAGTACTTCGCCCTTGAAGATCCAGCACTTCACGCCGATGACACCGTAGGTCGTCTTCGCCTCGGCGAAGCCGTACTCGATGTCGGCGCGCAGCGTGTGCAGCGGCACCCGGCCCTCGCGGTACCACTCGTAGCGCGCCATCACGGCGTCGCCCAGGCGGCCCGTCGACGCGACACGAATGCCCTTGGCGCCGAACTTCATGGCGGTCTGCACGGCCTTCTTCATGGCGCGGCGGAAGGCGACGCGACGCTCGAGCTGGGTGGCGATGTTTTCGGCCACGAGCTGCGCGTTGGTCTCCGCCTTGCGAACTTCCTGGATGTTCAGGAAGACCTCGTTATCGGTCAGCGCCTGGACGTCCTTCTTGAGCGTCTCGACGCCGGCGCCGCGCTTGCCGATCACGATCCCCGGCCGAGCCGTGAAGATGTTGATCTTGCACTTGTTCGCGGCGCGTTCCACCTCCACCAGGGAGACGCCAGCGTGCTTCAGCTTCTCCTTGATGTACTCCTTGAGCTTGATGTCCTCATGGAGCCACTTGGCGTAGTTCTTCTCTTCGTACCACTTCGAATTCCAGGTACGCGTGATACCAAGGCGGAACCCGACCGGATGTGTCTTCTGACCCATGCGCTTTCTCTTTTCCTGGCCTAGGCCCCGGCTTCGTCGACGACGACCGTGATGTGGCTGGTACGGCGCTGGATGCGGTTTGCACGACCCATGGCGCGCGGCATCCACCGCTTGATGATCGGACCGTTGTCCACCTGAACGCTCTTCACAAAGAGCGCGTCCACGTCGACCTTGCCCTTGGACTTGTCGTCCGAGTTGGCAGCGGCCGAATGAATCAGCTTCTCGATGATCTTCGCGCTCTTCTTGGGCAAGAGCTTGAGGATGGCTATCGCCTGGTCCACGTTCTTGCCGCGGACCATGTTCGCCACGATCCGGACCTTCCGGGGCGACATCCTCACGTATCTAACGACGGCAGTAGCTTCCATCGCGCAATTCCTCGGGAAATAGAGCGTTTCCCAATATCACAGCAGGCACTTGTGATCAACTCGATCAGGCGATTGCTGCAGTTTTCTTTAAACCGGACGGCTTTCGCCGCCTACTTCTTTGCTGCAGGAGCGGACGGCGGCCCACCGGGCTTGCCACCGGACGCCTTACGGTCGCCCGAGTGCGAGC
Organism: Haliangiales bacterium; assembly: GCA_046595695.1. GTDB lineage: Bacteria > Myxococcota_A > Polyangia > Haliangiales > SHYZ01 > JBKJOI01. Next base: position 10,754 of record JBKJOI010000063.1, read on the forward strand.
CGAAGGTACGCGTCGGAGCGAACTCGCCGAGCTTGTGACCGACCATGTTCTCGGTGACGAAAACCGGCAGGAATTTCCGGCCGTTGTGCACCGCGAACGTGACGCCGACCATCTCGGGAAGGATGGTGGAGCGACGCGACCAGGTCTTGATCACGCCCTTCTTCTTGTTCTTCTGCGACTCGAGCACCTTCGCCATCAGGTGCTTGTCCACGAAGGGACCCTTCTTGACTGAGCGCGCCATGGCTAGCCTTCCTTACCCTTGCGGCGGCGGACGATGAACTTGTCCGTGCGCTTGTTCTCGCGAGTCTTGTAGCCCTTGGTGGGCAGGCCCCACGGCGACACCGGGTGACGTCCACCCGAGGACCGACCTTCGCCACCACCCATCGGGTGATCGACGGGGTTCATGGTCACGCCACGGTTGTGCGGGCGGCGGCCCAGCCAAACCTTACGCCCGGCCTTGCCGAGCTCGACGTTGATGTGTTCCGAGTTGCCGACCTGGCCAATCGTGGCCCGGCAGTCGAGGTGGATCTTGCGGACCTCGCCCGAGGGCAGCCGGATGCTGGCCCAGTCGCCGTCCTTGGCCATCAGTTGGGTCGAGGTACCGGCACCGCGGCAGAGCTGCCCGCCCGCGCCGATCTGGAGCTCGATGCAGTGGATGTTCGTGCCGGCCGGGATGAACCGTAGCGGCAGCGAGTTGCCCGGCTTGATATCGGCCGAGTTGGCGCTGATCACCGTGTCGCCGACGTTCAGCTTGTCGGGTGCCAGGATGTAGCGCTTCTCGCCGTCCGCGTACTGCACGAGCGCGATGCGAGCCGAGCGGTTCGGATCGTACTCGATTGACTTCACCTTGGCGGGAACACCCAGCTTGTCGCGCTTGAAGTCGATCACGCGATAGCGGCGCTTGTGCCCACCGCCGCGGAAGCGCGACGTGATGCGGCCGTACATGTTGCGGCCGCCCGAGCGAGTCTTGACGTCGAGCAGCGACTTCTCGGGATCGTTACCCTTGGTGATCTGGGCGAAGTCCTGCGACGAGGCGCCGCGACGACCGGGCGAAGTAGGCTTGTATCGCTTGATGGCCATGGGCCTAGACTCCCTCGAAGAATTCGATCGTCTGACCCGCCTTGAGGGTGACGATGGCCTTCTTCCAGTGCGGACGGCGGCCTTCGAACCGGCCGATCCGCTTCAGCTTGCCGCGCACGATCTGCGTGCGCACTTCGACGACGTTGACGTTGAACAGCTTCTGAACCGCTTCGCGGATCTCGAGCTTGTTCGCGTCGCGGTCGACCTCGAAGAGGATCTTCTGCGAGAACTCGACGCCTTCGGCGGGAGCCTCGACAGCGCCGCCGGTCTCGCGCAGGCGGTTGCCCTTCTCGGTGAGAATCGGGCGCTTGATGATGGTCTGAGCGGAACGCATGTTCGTGTTCCCCTTACTTCGCCTTGACCACCGGCTTCAACGCGTCTTCGACCTTCTTGGCCGAGTCCCGCGTGATCACCAGCGTCTCGTAGTTGAGCACGTCATACACGTTGAGACCCTCGGGAGCGATCCACTTCGCCCCCGTGAGGTTCTTCGTGCCGCGCGAGAGCCACTCGTTGTCGCGACCGTCGACGATCAGCGCTTCGCCGATGCCGAGCTTGGTCAGCGCCGCCTGGACCTGCTTGGTCAGGCGCTTCTTCTCGGCGGCATCACTCTTACCCTCGACCACGAAGCGGTCGAGGATGATGAGCCGCTGCTCCTTCACGCGCAGCGAGAGGGCCGAGCGCAACGCGCCCTTCTTGGCCTTCTTGGGCATCGCGTACTCGTAGTCGCGCGGCTTCGGGCCGAAGGCGCGACCGCCACCGACGTGGTGGTGAGCCCGCTCGGTGCCGCGACGCGCGTTACCGGTGCCCTTCTGCTTGAAGGGCTTCTTGCCGGTACCACGGACGTACGCGACCGTCTTGGTCGACGCGGTGCCAGAGCGGCGCTTGGCGCGCTGCCACTTCACACACTCCCAAAGGAGGTGCTCGTTTACTTCGGTGCCCCACACAGCGTCGTCGAGGTCGATGGAACCGACCTTCTCGCCCGCGGTGTTTTTGACTTCGATCTTCGGCATGGCTCGTTCTCTTTTTCCTAGGTTGCCGTGGTCAGCGTCGGGATCAGGTCTTGATCTCGACGTCGACTCCCGCCGACAGGTCGAGCTTCATGAGCGCGTCCAGCGTCTGCTGCGTGGGCTCCAGGATGTCGAGGAGCCGCTTGTGCGTGCGGATCTCGAACTGCTCGCGCGACTTCTTGTCGACGTGGGGTGAGCGCAGCACAGTCCACTTGTTCTTGTCGGTCGGCAGCGGAATCGGTCCCGCCAGCCGCGCGCCCGTCCGACGCGCGGTGTCCACGATCTCGGTCGTGGACTGATCGAGCACACGGCTGTCGTACGCCTTGGGCCGGATCCGGATCTTGTCGCTGAA
>JBKJOI010000397.1:0-3721 GCA_046595695.1 Haliangiales bacterium
GCCCCGCTCAGCGGCGCCCTGGTCTGGGTCCTACCCAATCCGAGCGGCCTCAACGCGCACCACCAGCCCGACACCCTGGCCCGGCTCTTTCGCGAGCTCCGGGACGCCGTCGCCCGACCCTAGTACCCCGCCGCAGTGAAGATGATCGGTTGAGGGCGTCGAGGCGCCCCAGGCGCGAGGCGCGGGGCCGAAGGGCTACTGCCTGTGATTGGGGACGCCATTTGCGACGACCGTTGCGAGCAGATCGAAGATCTCGATGCCGGTCACCTCGCTGCCGGTACCCGACGTGGTCGGGCACGCGAGGTGCGGGGCCAGCGGCCCGGGAACTGGCAGGCCGCGGCCGAACGGCGAGTTGACATGGTCGAGCAGCGCCGCCGGCTCCGCGCCAGCAGGTTGGCGACCTCGCAGGTATCGATCACCGAGCCGCCGCCGAGCGACACGTAGGCGTCAGCGCCGGCGGCACCGGCGAAGCGGACCGCCAGGTCGGGCGACGCATCGGTCGGCTCGATCGCGACCTCGTCGACGAGGCCGGCGGCGCGCAGCGCCGCGTCGACCTCCGCGAACCACGGCAGCGCGCGCAGCTGGCGGTCGGTGACCGGCGCCACGCGGGTGGCGCCGAGCGCGCGGGTGCGGTCGCCGATCTCGGCGAGCGCGCCGCGGCCGAACGTCACCCGCGCGGCGTCGATCGTGAAGGCCTGCTCGAGGCCGGCGGCGAGCGTGGAGAGGTGGGAGCAGGACACGCGCTGGCGAGTCTACCCGCACCTCCCGGCGCTACGGGGTGCAGCCGTTCGCGTACGTCTGGGCGCTGACCTGGGTCACGGTGGCGTCGATGTCGGTCGATTGGACGGCCGCCCTGGCGGTCGCGAGGTCGACCGCACAGGCGCTGATCATGGTGCACGGGTTGATGGTGCTCGCCCGGGTCACGCGGAAGTAGAACGTCGTGCACGTCTGCGGCGGCGTCGTCAGCAACGGATCCTTCAGCACCCAGACCGAGGCCCTGACCGTCCCGGCCGCATTGGTGGCGGTCACCTCGTACTTCGTGTCCTTCGGCGACGTGCCGAGCACGCTTCCTTGCAGCGGTACCGGATTCATGTCCAGGACCGTCACCGGGCCAATCGTCGTGGCCTTGAGCTTGACCGTGACCGGGGCGGTGCCGCCGGTCACCGACCACCGGATGGTGTACGCCGCCATGCCGCGCGCGACAAACTGCTTCCAGAGGTTCTGGTCCACGTTCTCCACGGTCACCGTCACGGTCGGCTTCGTCGGCGGTGGCGGGATGACGACCGCCGGCGGCCGGTAGACGCAGGCGAGGTTCTGGACGTTGCACTCCACGGTGCCGACCTCGAAATCGGCCCAGCACAGCGCCCCCGCGCAGATCGTGTCGGAGGTCGGGAAGCCCAGGGCTGAGGTCGGCCCGCCGCGGCGCACGTACTCGGAGAGGACCAGGCGGTGCAGCTCGAACGCGCGGGTGGCGCCGTTCTTCAGGTACAGCGTCGTCGTGCTCTCCAGCGGCAGGACCTGACCGGCGCCGATCGCCTGCGGCGCCGACTGCGGATAGCCGCCGCCCTTGACGACGCTCGCGTGCTTGACCGCGAGGAGACCGGTCAACGTGACCAGACCCGTGGGGGTCCACCACATCGAGCCCCGCTGGAAGAACTGGTGGGCTCGCCCGGGATCGGTCCACAGCTCGTCGCTGGCCGGGTAGCCGTAGGGCCCCGTCGCCACATCGGTGCGAGACCAGACGTCGCTGAAGCCGTTCATGACGAAGTACGCACATGGAACGCTTGGGTTGAGGACGATGGTGCCGCGCTCGAACCCTTGCTGCGCGCCGAAGTTTGCCAGCGGGGTCTCCCCGCCCACCGGCGCGCCGAGCCAGGCGTTCCGCGCCCGGTGCGCGGCGATCGTCGCCGAGCACGATCCGCTCGCCTTCCAGAAGGTGGTAGCGCCCGCGCCGACATCGACCTCCGTGTTGCGGGCCCCGGGGAACGTCCAGACGCTAGTGGTGCCATCGGCGCCCCGGTAGATCTGCCCCCACTGGAACCGGCTGGAGCACGAGCCGTCGGCCTCGCAGCTCTCGTCGCTGATCGGGAGCCCGAGCCAGTACCGCTCGACGTGATTCTCGTAGCGCGCCCGGATCGCGCCCCGGACCGACCAGGCCCCGGCGTCCCGCGACCAGTAGAGCCGCATGTCGTTCTCGAGCAGGACGAACTCGACCCGCTCCGGCCCCCATGCCTGGATGCCCAGGCTGGTTTGATCCTCGATCGGATAGCCGGCCGCGGATCCCATCGCGAAGTGCTTCGCAGCCAGGGCGCCGGTCATCGCACGCACGCCGATGTCCGAGCGCCACCACATCGAGCCCGTGTCGAAGTACTGCATCGAGCGCCCGGCGCCCGGCGACAGCTCGTCGGAGACCGGATAGCCGTACAGGGGGCCCGGGCGGCCGTCGGCGCTCCGCCCGATCTTCCACTTCTCCCACATGCCCCAGCGGACCAGGAACGCGCAGCCGTAGCGCGGGTTCAGGATGATGGTGCCGGCGCTGAGCTCGCGCGCCACGCCACCGTCGGGGAGCGCGCGGTCCGCGGCGACCGGCCCGCCCATGTACGAATGCTTGGCCCAGTGCTCGTCGACCGAGCGGCTACACGTGCTGGTGTCGGGGACGAAGGCGTTGCCGGCCAGCTGGATGCCTTGCGTGGTGCTCGCCAGCTCGGGCGGCTCCTCGACGCAGGCGGCGGCGGCGATGGCCAGGAAGAGTGAAATCGCGTGTCGTTGCATGGGTGCCGCCCAAAGCACCTCCCGTGCCGGGCGCGCGACGCCGTAAGTGCCGCAAACCGCGCAGGGGTGTCACCGCCGACGGCGGTGACTGTCACGCCGGATCACGGCGCGGGCAGCAGGTCGGCGGGAATCGGGTTCGGCATCTCGGGGACGACGGTGCCGTAGATCCAGCTGTAAGCGAAGAACGAGGCGAGCACCCGCTTCGAGTAGTTGCGGGCCTGATCGTCGACGATCCCCTCGATGAACTCGTCGGCCGGCCAGGTGCCGCGGACCCGGAGCATCCGCTTCACGCCGCCCTCGCCAGCGTTGTACGAGGGCGGTACCAGGTGCTTGAACCCCTTCCAGTGCTGGAAGAGGTAGCCGAGGAACCGGGTCCCGATCGTGACGTTCTTTTCGGGGTCGCGCAGGTTCTCGCGGGTCGCGTCGATGCCGGTGCCCTTGGCGAACCGCTTGGCGGTCGGGAAGATCATCTGGGTCAGGCCGATCGCGTTGGCGTACGACTCGCGCAGCGGATCGAACGCGCTCTCCTCGCGGACGATCGCCTGCAGCATCTCGACCACGACCGCGTTCTTGTCGGCGTGCGTCTTCAGGAGCTCGAAGTACGCGCGCGGGTAGGCGATCTGCCAGCGCGCGCGGTTGGCTCCGATCGCCCACTGCCGCTTGTAGTCGGGGATGTGCCACCGGGTGGGCCAGTGCGCGGCCCCGTAGCGTCCGGCCTTGTCGTACAGCCACGCCATCGCCCACAGCTTCTCGACCACGTCGGGATCGTCGACGCGCTTCTTGTCGCGCGGCGGCACCAGCCCGAGGCGGCGCAGCTCGGCCTCGGCCTCGTCGCCGAGTCCGAGCCGGATCAGCTCGACCGCGCGCGCAAACCCCGGGGTCGCGTACTCGGGCCGGGGCTTGAACTGGAACGCCGGCGCGGCCGTCGAGGCGCCCCAGGCGCGAGGCG
>JBKJOI010000599.1:0-3549 GCA_046595695.1 Haliangiales bacterium
GCGGAAGTACTGAGCCGTGGTAAGCCGGCGGCCATGAGCACGCCCAAGTCGAGCACGCCTGGTCCCCGTCCCGATGGTCGCCGCCCCGACGAGCTGCGGCCGCTCGAGCTCGTCACCGGCTTCACCCGCCACGCCGAGGGCAGCGTGCTGGTGAAGGCGGGTCACACCTGGGTGCTGTGCAACGCCTCGGTCGAGGAGAAGGTCCCGCCGTTCATCGAGGGCAAGGGCAAGGGCTGGGTCACCGCCGAGTACGCCATGCTGCCGCGCTCGACGCACACGCGCTCGGGGCGCTCGCCGGGCGGGCGCGGCCAGGAGATCCAGCGGCTCATCGGCCGCGCGCTGCGCGGCGCGGTCGACACCCGGGCGCTCGGCCCGCGCACCATCACGCTCGATTGCGACGTCTTGCAGGCCGACGGCGGCACGCGCACCGCGTCGATCACCGGCGCGTGGCTGGCGCTGGCGCTCGCCGTCGACCTGATCAAGCGCAAGGGGCTGATCGCGGCGGACGCGCCGGTCCTGGGCGAGCCGCTCGCGGCGATCTCGGTCGGCATCATCGACGGCGAGCCGCGCCTCGACCTGCCCTACGAGGAGGACTCCAAGGCGGACGTCGACATGAACGTCGTCATGACCGAGAGCGGCAACCTCATCGAGGTCCAGGGCACCGCCGAGGGCGCGACGTTCACGCGCCAGGAGATGAACGTGATGCTCGACCTGGCCGCGGCCGGGATTGCCGAGCTGTGCAAGCGGCAGCGCGCGGCGCTCGAGGCCGCGCGGGCGGCCTGATGGACGGCGCGGCACCCATGAAGCGGCTGGTCTTCGCCTCGCGCAGCGCCGGCAAGCTGGCCGAGCTGCGCGCGCTCACCGCGGATCTCGGCCTCGACGTCGTGAGTGTCGCCGAGCTGCCCGGCGTGCCCGACGTCGAGGAGGACGGCGCGACCTTCCGCGACAACGCCGCGAAGAAGGCGCTCGAGGTCTCGCGCGCCACCGGGCTGCCTGCGCTCGCCGACGACAGCGGCCTCGAGGTCGATGCGCTGGGCGGCGCACCCGGCGTGTTCTCCGCGCGCTACGCTGGCGTGCACGGCGACGACGCGGCCAACAACCGGAAGTTGCTCGAGAAGCTGGCCGGCATCCCGCCCGAGCGCCGGACCGCGCGCTTCCGCTGCGTGCTCGCGCTCGCCGACGTGGCCGGGCGCCTGGGCGCGCGCGTGATCGCCGTGGACGGCGCCTGCGAGGGCGTCGTGCTGGCGGCTCCGCGGGGCACCGGCGGCTTCGGCTACGACCCGCTGTTCTTCGCGCCCGAGCTGGGCGTCACCTTTGCCGAGGCCGGGATCGGCCCCAAGAGCGGCCTCTCGCACCGGGCGCGGGCCATGCGCGCCCTCCGGCCCGAGCTCGAGGCCTACTTCGCTGTTGCGCCCGGGCAGGGCAAAGGGTAGATCTTCCCAGTCTTTCTCGGGGCGTAGCGCAGTCTGGTAGCGCACCTGGTTTGGGACCAGGGGGTCGGAGGTTCGAATCCTCTCGCCCCGACGACACAAAGTAGTTCGGCACTTGACGGAAGCACCCTGGAATTGGCATAAGTTCGCGGTCGTATGGGTAGGAGTGGGACAGGTTGGGGCAGTAGCTCAGTTGGATAGAGCACCGGCCTTCTAAGCCGGCGGTCGGGGGTTCGAGTCCCTCCTGCCTCGCGAAGGGCAGGGAAGTACGAGCGGAAGTCGAAGTAGCAGCGGCGTCGGAAGTCTGAAATTCGAATCACGGTGGGTGTAGCTCATTTGGCAGAGCACCAGGTTGTGGCCCTGGGGGCAGAGGGTTCGAACCCCTTCACTCACCCCGAGTTTTTATCAGGAAGTACGCAGGCTTAGATGATTCTCGCGGTTCTCGTTGCCCACTGGTTGCCCATTTGTTGGAACCGAGGCTCCAGAGGACCTACCTTCGAGCCACGTGATCGCCTCGCGGCTCGCCCCCGCCAACAGGTGCATGTAGCGCATCGTCGTTGTGATGTGAGCGTGGCCGGCCAGTTCCTGGACCGCGCGCGGCGCCGCCCCGGCCATCGCCAGGTGCGAGCAGAACGTATAGCGCAGGACGTGCCACGTGATGCGCCTCAGCCCGGCGCGCCGGCAGGCGCCGTCGAGCACACGCTGAGCGTTGGTGTCTTTCCAGCGCGTGCCCCGCGAGGTCGAGAACACCAGGTCACCCTTGAGGTGTCGTGCCGCGTTGAGGGCGGCCAGCAGCCTCGTGGTGGTGGGGATCTTCCGACCGCGACCCGACTTGGGCGCGTCGTACCGTCTGGTCGAGGCGCAGCGTCCCGAAGATAAGCGCGGCGCCTGATTCGCGAGGAGGAACCTCTGGTTTTTGCCGGTCGTGGACTGTCCTGCCGATCTACTCCAGCTTCGCCAGTGCTCGAGTGAGCTTCTGTTTGACCACTTCAGCCAGCTCCACGAGCTTCGGGTTTCCGGTCGTCGCGACGGTTCGTGTCGGGTCGACGGCCAGCACGACCGCGCGCCGGTCGTCGTCCTCGTAGATGACGACGTTGCACGGCAGCATGAGCCCGACCTCGAGGTCCGCCTGGAGTGACTCGTGCGCGAACGATGGATTGCAGGCGCCGAGGATCTTGTAGCGACGGAAGTCGACTCCGAGCTTCTGCTTGAGCGTGCTCTGGATGTCGATCTCCGTGAGGACGCCGAAGCCCTCCGACTTGAGTGCCTCGGGCATGCGGCTCAACGCTTCGTCATAGGTCGCGCGGAGCACCTTGCGAATTCCAAGCGTCGTCATGGTCATCCTTCCTTTCGATCGGGATCGTCTTTGTCGTCTTCTGGGCGCGCCGACCGGCGCGGTGACGGAACCATTCAAGTAGGCACCCCGAGCTTCGGCAGCACCCACCGCTGCAGCGTCAGCCAGACCGCGATGAAGACGAGAATTCCCAGCCAGCTATCCATGCCTGGTAGGAGCCATCCGCGGCGGAAAGGGTTCGTCGATCACTTTCCGAACAGACTGCCGAGCCACGACCGGTACTCGGTCCCGACCCGAGGCTTGGCCTCCGGCGGCGTTGCTTCGCGGCAACGGCACCGCTCAGCCGGTGGAACGCTGCCGAGGACCTGTTCGATGTGCGCGCCGCAACCGGCGTAGGTGGGGCGACCGCACCTGGAACAATCGACTCGCCTGCACATCAGGCACCTCCCATTCTCGCGGCCGCGGCGGGCACCAACCCAGGTCGAGCCGGCAGCAGCACGCCGTCGCGCAGCACCACCAGCGTCGGGATGGTGCGAACCTGAAAGGTCGCCATCTTGTCCTCCATACCTGGTGGGAGCCGACCCGCAGCCGAAGGGTTCAGGCCTTCTCGGCCAGGAAGTTGCGCAGGGCGACCTTGACGGAGTCCTGGACCGACGCAGGCACCGCGACCGATGGTGCCGCGTGGCGGCAGAGCGTGAGCGTGCGCCGGAGCGAGTCGCAGGCACCTCGGCAGCGACCACAGGCCTCGAGGTGCCGCTCCATCTCGGCGCACACGTTCGCGTTGATCTCTCCCTCGAGGTGCTGCGAGAAGAGGGCGAGCACATC
>JBKJOI010000748.1:0-6704 GCA_046595695.1 Haliangiales bacterium
CTTCGATCGACACCGAAATCTTGACGCCCTCGCCGCAGCAGGTGCGCGCGCCGTCGACGGCGCGCACGACGTCGACCCACGACAGGCCGAAGTCGGCGCGCACGTGCACGTGGGTCAGGCCGTAGCCCTTCACCGCCTCGCGCACCAGCTCGCGCACGAACGCCCGGTCGATGTGCCGGCCGTCGCGGCTCATCACGCACATGCGCTCCTCGGCCTCGGGCGGCGAGATGCAGGCCTTGGCCTCCTGGGTCGCCTCGAGCAGGATCGAGCGCGGGGTCGCCTCGGTCGTGGCCGGTAGCGCCATGGGTTTGCCGCCCTGGCCCACGAGCACGATCGGCCGAGCGCCCCGGGCGTGCACCGCGTGCACCAGGTCGTGGACCTCGCCGTAGGGCAGATCGCGGTCCGCCGCGATCTGTACGATCTTCGCGTCCGCGGGGATCTCGGGCATGGGCGCACCCCGCGCCGGGCCCAGCACCAGCAGCGCGCCCGGCTGGGCGTCGACCACGCCATCGGCCTCGGCGAGCGTGACCTCGGCCACCTTCACGAAGGTCGGGCGCCCCCCGCACGCGAGCACGAGGACGCAGATCGCGGCTCCACTGATCGCTCTCACGCGCGCATCCTCCCAGACTCGCTGGAGAAACGCCAGTTGCCACGGGGCGGCCACTGAAGTATGAAACCGCGCATGAAGAAAGTTCTACTCGTCATGACCGTTGCGATCCTGGCGACCGCGGGCTGCAAGAAGGAAGAGCAGATGCCCGGCGGCGCGGAGAAGGCCAAGGCGGGTACGCCCGCTGACCCCAAGGCCGGTGCCGCCGCGGTTCCGACCCCGGACATCCCCGCGCCCTCCGACGTCGCGGCCGCCCCCGCCGGCGCCGAGAAGACCGCGAGCGGCCTCGCCTCGGTGCAGCTCGCCAAGGGCACCGGCGCCGACAAGCCGCAGCTGCAGGACAAGGTGAAGGTCCACTACACGGGCTGGACCACCGACGGCAAGATGTTCGACAGCTCGGTCAAGCGCGGCCAGCCGACCAGCTTCCCGCTGCGTGGCGTGATCGCCGGCTGGACCGAGGGTTTGCAGCTCATGGTCGTGGGCGAGAAGCGCCGCTTCTGGATCCCCGAGGAGCTGGCGTACAAGGGCCAGCCGGGCAAGCCGGCCGGCATGCTCGTGTTCGACGTCGAGCTGCTCGAGATCATCCCGGGCCCCAAGCCGATCCCGGCGCCCGCCGAGGTCGCCGCGGTGCCGGCGGACGCCAAGAAGGAGAAGTCGGGCCTGGCGTGGAAGATCATCCAGAAGGGCACCGGCAAGGACAAGCCGACCGCCAACGCGTACACGCAGTTCCACTTCACCGCGTGGACGCCCGACGGCACCATGCTGCAGAGCTCGGTGCAGAACCAGCGCCCGCTCAACATCCCCATCGAGAAGGGCATCCCGGCGTGGAAGGAAATGCTGCCGCAGATGGTCGTCGGCGAGAAGCGCCTGGTGTGGGCGCCCGAGGAGCTCGGCTTCAAGGGCCGTCCCGGCGCCAAGGAAGGCGAGCTGACCGTGTTCGAGATCGAGCTCATCTCGTTCATCGAGCCGCCCGCGGCCCCCAAGGACGTCGCCAAGCCGCCCGCGGGCGCCGAGAAGACGGCGACCGGCATCTTCTCGAAGGTGCTGAACAAGGGCGCTGGCGACAAGCCCAAGCCCGAGGACACGGTCGAGGTCCACTACACGGGCTGGACCACCGACGGCAAGATGTTCGACAGCTCGGTCACGCGCGGCAAGCCGACGCGGTTCCCGCTGAAGGGCGTGATCCCGGGCTGGACCGAGGGCGTGCAGCTCATGCAGCTGGGTGAGAAGCGCCGCTTCTGGATCCCCGAGGAGCTGGCGTACAAGGGCCAGGCCGGCGCGCCGCAGGGCATGCTGGTGTTCGACGTCGAGCTGCTCGCGATCAACCCGCCGCCGGCGCAGCCGCAGACGCTGCCGGCCCAGCCGGGTGCGCCGCCCGCCGGCGCCGTCAAGCCGGTCGCGCCGCCTCCCGCCGCGCCCGCCACCGCGCCCGCCACCCCGCCCGCCACGAAGTAGCTACGTGTCGACGCTCCCGCCTCCAGGGCGGAGCGACTTCCGGACGGGTGCCCGGCTACTAGTGCCGCCCGCCGCTCCCTCCGTCTCCCCCGCTCCCATGTCCTCCTCCGCCATGCCCGTTGCGCCCGTGCCGCGAGCTGGAGAGCCGCGGCAACCCACGTTGCTCGAGCAGCCACGCCAGCACGTCGCCCGCGTGCAGCATGCCGGCGAAGTGCTCGTCGGGCGTGATCACCGGCGCGCGGTCGGCGCCCACCGCGGCCATCTGCATGAGCGCCTTGGCGAGGGTCTCGTCGGCGCGCAGCGCGATCGGCACCGGCTCCATGTCCTCGACGACGGCGCGCGGCGCGTGCTCGTCGTGGAAGCCGATGCCGAAGCGTCCATCCTGGCGCACCGGCAGTGCGCCGTAGGTGAGGTCGGGCTCGTCCAGGTGCGCGCGCAGGAGATCCGCCGCGGTCACGAAGCCGCACAGCCGGCCGCGCTCGTCCACCACCGGCGCCTCGCTGATGCCGCGCTCGACCATGAACTCGGCGAGGGTCTCCTCGCTGATGGTACGCAGGACGGTCGGCACGTCGCGGCGCATGACCAGGTGAACCGGCGAGCCGGCGAGCGTGGAGATCCCCGCCTCGATGTGGTGTGCCCATTCGGTGAACGTGCTCCGCTCCGCATCCGGATCGACGTGACGCTCGCGGCCTCTGCGCTTCATGGGGTTCTCCTCTCGCGGCACGCGAGGCAGAGGTAGATTCCCTCGGGCTCGCGGCGTCTGACGTGGTGGTGCGCGCTGCACTGCGTGCAGGTCAGGCGCTCACCTTCGGCCCACACATGGGCGCGGACGAGATCCCCGGTCGTGACGATCCCGATGAGGAACCCGTGGTAGAGGACCGGCAACGCGTCCACGTCCTGTCCCCTCATCGTCGCCATCGCGTCCTTGCTCGCGCAGTTGGCGTGGACCGTCACGACCGGGGTGCGCATGCGCCGGCCCAGCGGCTCGTCGTCCCGTGCACCCTTGAGGTCGCAGGTGCAGATCATGCCCACCAGCAGCCCACCGTCGAGGACGGGGATGTGGTGCACCGCGCGCGCGGCCGCCTGCGCGCGCGCCTGCTTGCAGGTCATGCTCAAGGGCGCGGTAAGCAGCGCCCAGCTCATGATCTCGGTGACCCGGCGGTCGAGCGCGCGGGCCATGCCGCGCGTGCTGCCGGGATCGGTGCCTGTCTCGGACCACGCGAGATGGTCGCGGGTCGGGTCGATCATGTGACCAGCTCCTCACGGGCCCAGCGCGGCTCGGGCAGCTCGTCGCTCGGACGGTGCAGCGTGAGCACCGGCACGGTGGCGCGCCGCGAGACCTTCTCGGTCACGCTGCCCACGAACAGATGCGAGAACCGGCCGCGCCCGTGGCGACCCATGACGATGAGCTCGTAGCGCCCGCTCTCCGCCACGTCGAGGATCGACTGGGCGGGCTCGCCGCAGGCCAGCCGTCCGTGCACGCTCTCGGGGCGTACGCCGCGCGTCTCCAGATCCTGCAGGAACGCCTTCATGGCCTGGCCGGCCTGGGTGTGCGCGAACACCGCGAGCGGCGGCATGGCACCGTCAGCGATCACGAGCTGCGGCGCCTGCCAGACGTGCAAGACATCGATCGTGGCGCCCAGCCGCTCGGCGATCGTCGCGGCGTAGACCAGCGCCGTCGCCGAACAAGGTGAGAAGTCGACCGGCACGAGTATGCGACTGGGTGAGCGCATCCAGACCTCCTTAGTAGTGGCCCACTCGAGGGCACGGTCGTGCGGCTGTTGTGCGCCGCAGAAACTGGCCGATCCAAGCTTCGCAAGAGGTGTGCCGCCGGTGTCTGCTGTGCGGACGGTGCTCACATAGCTTCCAAGCGAGCGCCACGACGAGCTTTGTGTTGCTAACCAGGAACACCCCGGACGCAATTCTCGCGTCCGCGGATACGCAGCACCGCCTGACCGCAGGCACGGGTGGTGCGCGCGCACGCGATCACGAGCTGGCTCGGACGCGATGTCCTGGAAGTGAAACGAACGGCGCCGCTCGCGTTACCCTGCGGTGACGTTCGATCTGGTGCCGCTGTGCTGCTGGTGTCACAGTGACAGCTCACCAGCGCAGGAGCCCGATGGTGCTGGACGTGCTCGTCATCGATGACGACGACGGTTTTCGCGACGATCTTGCGCGCCGCGTGCGCGCGCACGCCCTGCGCGTGACCGAATGCGGCGACCTCGCGGCGGCGCTGCGGCACATGGAGCGCAAGCGTTTCGATCTCGTACTGGTCGCGCATGCGCCGCCTCAGCTCGACGGTTTCGAGCTCCTCCGCCACGTCCGCCGAGAGTCGCTCGAGTCTGACGTCGTGCTCATGACCGCGCGGCCTTCGCTCGAGGAGGCGATGGCCGCGATCCACGAGCGCGCCGCGGACTACCTCGAGAAACCGTGCGACGAGGACGCGCTCACCCGCGTGACCGAGCGCGCCGAGCGAAGGCGCGCGCCCTCCGAGCCAGGCGTGTCGCGCATGCAGCCGTTCGCGGATCTGCTGCTGTGGGGCGACTCGCCGGCCATGACCCGGCTAGCCGATCGCGTCGACGCCATCGCGGCCAGCGACGCGGCGGTGCTGCTCACCGGCGAGACCGGCACCGGCAAGGAGCTGGTCGCGCAGGCGATCCACCGCAACAGTCGGCGCGCGCACCGCCCGTTCGTGGCGGTCAACTGCGCGGCGTTTCCCGACACCCTGATCGAGGAGGAGCTCTTCGGTCACGAGCGCGGCGCGTTCACCGGCGCTCTGCGCAAGCGCGACGGGCGCTTCCGCGCCGCGCACGGCGGCACGCTGTTCCTCGACGAGGTCGCCGAGCTGTCGGCGCCGGCGCAGGCCAAGCTCCTGCGCGTGCTGCAGGATCTGTCGTTCGAGCCGATCGGCTCCAACACCCCGCAGAAGGTCGACGTGCGCGTGATCTCGGCGACGCATCGCGACCTGCGCACGCTGGTCGCCGAGACTCGCTTCCGCGACGACCTCTACTACCGCATCAAGGTCTGTGACGTTCACCTGCCGGCGCTGCGCGAGCGGCGCGCCGAGCTCGTGCCGCTCATCGAGCACTTCCTGCGCCGGCTCGCGCCCGAGGGCGCGCCACCGGTCCAGCTCACGCCGAGGGCGCGGACGCGGCTGCTCGCCTACGACTACCCGGGCAATATCCGCGAGCTGGCGCATGCGCTCGAGCACGCGCTGGTGCTGGCGCGCGGCCGCACGATCGATCTCGAGCACCTGCCGGCTGAGCTCGCGGGCACCCCGGGCGATCGCGACCCGGGTACGGCCACGCGGCCGCTCGCGGAGGCGATGCGCGAGTTCGAGCGCGAGTACCTGCTGCGCGCGCTGCGGCTGTCGGGAGGCGTGCGGGTGCGCGCCGCGGAGCTACTCGGCATCTCGCGCAAGACGCTGTGGATGAAGCTACGCGAGCTGGGCGTTCCGGCGGAGAGCGACGAGAGCGGTAGCGGCGGTAGCGGCGGCTCCGCCGGCGGCTGGGAGCACGTCCCGAAGACGTGACGCTGGCGCGGCGCGGTGGAGGCTCCCCAGTGCGATGCGGGAGCCGAAAAAGCGTCGAGGCGGGGATGGGCCCGCCTCGACTCGACTGCACTCAGGGCGTCTCCGCGTGTCCCGGGGTTTGCGGCGCAGGCCCGAAGGCCTGACGGTTCCGCGCGATGGCTTCGCGGCCAGCGCCCTGGGCCGGACCTCATCAAGGGCCGGCCATGTCCAGACAGCGTGCTCCGAACTCGGTGAGTCCCTCCTTTGTAGGGAGTCGTCAACGCGCGCGCATCTTCACCGTAAGGACCGCCGCAGAGAGCGTCAAGCAGGACCGTTTGCACAGGTGCGCGCGTGTGCCCCGACAGCAATGTGAGGAGGCGAACGCGAGGTGGGTCAGCCGATCGACGCAGCGACGGAAGCAGTGCCTCAGCGCGGCGCGACGCGCTGCACCACGCGCATGGCTCCAGCGCGCTCGTCGGCGGGCGGCTGCGCGGCCGCGACCACGGCCGCGTCTCCGACCGCGCTCGCCGCCACCGCTCCATCGAACACGACCACGCGCTCCACGGCGACCGCGGGCGCGCCGACCACCTCGCCGCGCGCGTCCAGGCGCACGACGCGAAGCTCGGGAAACTCCTGGCCGCGTCGGCCTTCGGTCCACGCCAGGACGGAGCTGCCGTCGGTGCCACGGGCCATCGCCAGCCGGCCGCGCGAGCCGCCCTGGCCTTCGACCGGGCCTGGGCCCTCGGCGCCAGCTCCGCCGGACCCGACCGCGCGCCGCCAGCGCCAGTCGCGCTCCGACTTGCCGACCTTGCCGTCGCCGATCCAGATCTCGGCGGGCGTGCCGTCGGGGCGCTCGACCAACACCGCGACCCGCACCGCCTCCGCGTCGGCGCCACTCAGGCTCACGGCAGGCCACGCGAAGCGAGTGCCCGCCGGCAGCGCGAGCACGCCCGGCTCGGGCGCGATCGCGGCGCGCACCGTCACGCGGCCACCGGCGTCGGTGCGCGCGGCCGTCAGCACGCCGGCCTCCGACCACACGATCACGTAGCCGCGCGCGTCGCCGGCGAGCGCGACCTGCGGCCGCGAGGCCTCGACGCGCCGCGACAGCGGCTCGCGCGCGACCACCTGGCC
>JBKJOI010000796.1:0-7683 GCA_046595695.1 Haliangiales bacterium
GCGCGCGCCTCGGCGCGCGCGGGATCGACCTTGAAGCTGCGCGCGTAGGCGTCGAACGCACGGGTCGCGTCGCCCAGCTGGTTGGCGGAGAGCTCGCCCACGCGCAGGAGCAGCTGCACGCGCCGGTCGAGGCCCTCCTCGCGCGCGAGCTGGATCTCGTGCACGCTGACCAGCGCCTCCCAGGCGCCGATCTTCTCGTAGATGGGCTCGAGGATGCCAGCGGCGGCGAGCTGGTGCTCGTTTTCGCCGAGGCGCGTCTCGAGCGCGGTGCGCGCGCCCTCGTGAGCGGCGTCGAGATCGAGGATGTCGCGGTACGCCTCGATGGCGCCGCCGACCTCGCCGAGGTGCGTCTCGCGCACCTGGCCCAGGCGGTACTTGAGCGCCGCCTGACCAGCCGCATCGTCGGGCGCGAGCAGGTGCAGCTGGCGCGTGATGATGTCGGCGAGCTCGGGCCACTTCAGCTTGCGGGTCAGGATGCGATCGAGCGCGGCGAGCGGCTGCTTCTCGTCGCCCGAGGCGTCGAGGATGGCGCTGTAGGCCTCGATGGCCTTGGCGTCGTCGCCCACTTCCTCTTCGTAGAGCTGGCCTAGCTTGTACTGGATGCCCTTGCGCGCGTCGGGATCGAGCGTGAGGTCGAGCTTGCGCCGGTAGATCGCGAGCAACTCGTCGTACTTCTGCTTGGCGACGTAGAGCCGCTCGAGCGCGTCGAGCGCCGCCTGGTTCGAGTCGTCGAGCTCGTAGATCTTCTTGTTGGTCGCCAGCGCGGCGTCGTTCTCGCCGAGCTCCTGCTCCTGCACGCGCGCGACCACCGACATGAGCGGCAGCGCGAGCACGGGCGAGGCGAACTTCTCGTAGGCCTTCTCGTAGGCCTCGACGAGCAGCTCCCAGCCGCCGGCCTCACCGGCGAGCCGCTCGAGCTCGGCGCGCGTCTCCTCGGAGTCGTGGTCCTCGGCGAACGCCTTCAGCCACCAGCCGTACGCGGCGCCCTTGTCGCGGAGCTGCTGCTCCTGCAGGCGCGCGAGCCGCTTGGTGCGCTCCTGGCGATCCACGCTCGACTCGGTCTTCTCGAGCTGGATCTCGAGCACGCCGGCGAGCTTCTTGGAGTCCTTGGCCTGCTCGTAGAGCGGGATGAGCGCGTCGGCCGCGGCGAGGTTCTTCTCGTCGAGCGAGAGCACCTTCTCGAACGCGCGCATGGCGCGGTCGGCCTTCTGCAGGCGGTCGCGGTAGAGCACCGCGATCTTGCCCCACAGCTCGACCTTGGTCGGATCGTCGACGGTCTCGACCTGGCGCTCGAGCACGCGCACGTACTCGTCGAGCTTGCCCTGGCGCTCGTAGAAGCCCTCGAGCGCGCTCCACGCCTTGTCCTGCAGCCACGCCTTCTTGATGGCGTCCTGGGCGCGCTTGTTGTCGGGCTCGACGGCGAGCAGCTGGTTCCAGGCCTCGATCGCCTTGGCGTTGTCGACGACCTTCTCGGTGTAGAGGATGCCGAGCTTCTGCAGCGCGGCGACCTTCTTGCCGGCGTCAGGCGCGATCTCGGCCATGCGCTCGGCGACCTCGGCGAGCTTGTCCCACTGCTTCTCGCGCTCGTAGAGCTTGTCGAGCTCGCCCAGCGCCTCGGCGTGGTTGGGCTCGGTCTCGAGCACGGCGGCCCACAGGTCGATCGAGACGCTCGGCTTCTTGAGCTTCTCCGAGGCCATCTTGGCCAGGTCGACGCTCTTGCGCAGGCGCTCGCCGCCGTCGGCGAGGCGCGCGATCTCGCGCCTCTCGAGCGCGATCAGCTTCTCCCAATCGCGGCGCTTCTCGTAGACCTGCTTGAGGTGGCCCTGGGCCTCGACGTTGTCGGGATCGATCGAAAGCGCGGCCTCGAAGGCCTTGATCGCCTCGGCCTGGTTGGAGAAGCGCTCGATGTACAGCTGCGCCACGCGCAGGTGCAGCGCGACCTTCTCGCTGGCGTCCTGGATGAGCGCGTTCTTCTTGTTGAGCGTGACGACCAGGTCCTGCCACTTCTTCATCGCGTCGTACTGCGTGGCGAGCTGGTCGAGGACCGCCAGGTTACCCGGCTGGTGGGTGAGCACCTGGTTGAGCGTGCTGGCGACCTGCACGTCCATGCGCAGGCGATCCTTGTAGATCTCGGCCATCTCGAGCAGCACGCTGGCGCGCTCGTCGGGCGTGCGGCAGGCCTTGGACTCCTCGTCGCGCAGCGCGTCGATGCACGGGTTCCAGCGCTCGACCTTGCGGAGCAGGCGCACCAGCTCGCGGCGCGGCGCGCGCCTGGTCGGATCGACGGCGATCGCCTTTTTCCAGGCGTCGATGGCCTTGTCGGGGCCGGCGCCTTCGGCCGCGCGCGCGGCGTCGATGAGCGACTGCTGCGCGCTCGAGATCTCTTCGGGGCCGACGTCCATGGGTGCGGGCGGCGGCGGCGGGGGTGCGGGCGGTGGTGGCGCGGCAGGCGCGACGACGGGCTCGGACACGGCTTTCACCTCGACCGGAACAGGAACGGATTCGGAGCGCGACGCGACGGGCGCCGGCTCGGATATGGGCGCCGGGGTGGCGGCGCGCGCGGGTTCGGCGGCGCGCGCGGGTTCGGCGGTGCGCGCGGGTTCGGCGGTGCGCGCGGGTCCGGCGGCCTGCTTGGACTTGCCCGCGGTCTCGGCCGGGGCGCTGCTCGCGCCGGCGGCCTGGTAGAACTCGGCGAGCAGCTGGCTCTCGGGCGCGACCTTGGCGATGTAGTCGAAGTAGGCGCGCGCGCGCTCGACGTCGCCGAGCTCCTTCCACGCGACGATGGCGGCGATGGTAGCGGCGTAGAGCTTCTCGTCGTCGCCGAGCTTCGCGCCGATCGCGGAGTCGACCAGCGCGAGCAGTTTCTCCCATTCCTTGCGCGCGCCCAGGATCTCGCGGATGAGCGAGAATGCGGCGATCTGCGAGGGCAGCGAGTGCGCGCCGTTCTCGTACGCGGACTCGAGCGCCTTGTGGAAGAAGCCGGCGGCGCGCTCGCGGTCCTTGAAGCGCTGCACCCACTCGAGCGCGAACTTGCGGTACAGCGAGGCGCGATCGGCGTCGTCGGCGACGGCGTAGGCGCGCTTCTCGTGGTGCGAGGCGAGGTCGTCCCAGCGGATCTGCTTGGCCAAGAGCGCCTCGAGCAGGAAGTTCGCGCTCTCGTTCTGCGCGTCGTAGGAGACGACACGACGGAGCATCTGCTCGTAGGATGGATCGTCGGGGATCTCCATGTGCAGGATGCGCGCGGCGCGCAGCGTGATGCGCGCGGCGGTGGCCGAGTCGACCTTGTCGGCCTGCTTGCTCAGGCCCTCGACCTCGGCCAGCCACTCGTCCTTGTCGTAGTTCGCGGTCGCGAGCGCGTCGCGCAGGCGCGTCGACTCGGGCCAGCGCTCGAGCGCGGCCTCGAGCAGCGTCGCGGCCTTGTCGCGCTGACCCACGTCGAGGAGCGCCTCACCGACGAGCGAGGCGAGCTCCGCCTGCTTGACCGGGTCCTTCTCGGCGCGCATCTCGAGCTCGCCGACCTTGGCGACCATCTCGAGCCGGCCCATCTCTCGGTACACGAGCCGCGCGCGCGTCAGCGCCTTCAAGTTCAGCGGGTTGAGCTTCCAGGAGCGCTGGAAGATGGCGAGCGCGCGATCGCGCTCCGGAATGACTTCTTCAGCGATGAGGCCGAGCTCGTAGAGTCGCTCGGACTTGTCGACGTCCTGGGCTTGCGCCTCCGCCTCACGCTCGAGCTCGTCGATGACCGCATGCCAGTCAGCAGTCTGACGAAGGCGCTGCCGGATCTCCGTACGCAGGTCCATGATCCGCGTATCCTCTCGTGGTTATTAGGGAAAGCCGGGGCAAGCCCTGGCGCACTCTTATATCACAAAGAAGAATGGTCGCGGCGGGTAAACTGCTTCGATTTCGGTGGGATGCGGGAAGCGAAGGGGTGCTGCTAGGGACTATTCGTTGGTCGCTCGGGGCCCGATCGGTTGTCGCTCGGGCGAGCGGCGCGGCCAGGCCTACGGAGTATCCGCGGCCATGAGCTTCATGAGCCGCGTGTTCGCGGCCATGAGCTTGAAGGCGTTGGCCTCGTTCGAGCCGGCCGATTTGGTGTACTCCTCGAGGAACTTCTTGGCGTTCGCCTTGTCGCCCTTCTCGGCGTAGGTGAACCCGAGCTGCATCTTGGCGTCGAGGTTGCCCGCGTCGTCCTCGAGCGACTTCTGGTAGGCGGCGATCGCCTTGTCCCACTGCTGGAGCGCGTCGTAGGAGAGGCCGAGCTGGTAGTTGATCGCGGCGCGATCCTCGGCGTCGCGCGCGGTCTGCGCGCCTTGCTCGAGCACCTTGGTCGACTCTGCGAAGTGGTCCCACGTGTAGTAGAGCTTGCCGAGGTTGATGAACGGCTTGCCGAACCCGGGGTTCAGGCGCGCCGACTCGGTCCACTCGAGCGCGGCCTCCTTGGGACGGGCCTGCGCCGCGTGCACGCGACCGAGGATGAAGTGGGCCTTGAACAGCTTCTTGTTGATCGAGATCGCCTTCTCGAGCGAGACGCGCGCCTGATCGAGCTTGCCCGACTCGAACTGCGCATTGCCCAGCTTGTAGACGTACATGGCGTCGTCGCTGTTGTTCTTGACCGCCTGCTCGAGCGCCGACATCGCCTTGTCCCAGAGCTGCTGGCACTCGGCGCTCGCGGTCGCCTGGCGGCACTTTGCCTCGGCCGACTGGGCATAGACCGCGCCCAGGTTGTAGGCGGCCAGGTGGTTCTCCGGATCGAGACGCAGGGCGAGCTCGAATTCCTTGATGGCGTCGTTGGTCGACTGCGATTTGACCTTGTCGACGCCGGCGTTCAGGTGCTCGATCGATTCGCGTTTGTCGGCGTCACACTGGAGGCCGGCACAGCTCGCGACGCAGAAGAGCGAGACGACCTGGGCGACCTTGGCCACCTGGGCCTTCTTCGAGAGGGCGGGGGTGCGCATGGTGGGCGCATCATACCGGAACGATTTCATGTGGCACCAGTAAATGACGGGGAGGAAAGTGGACGTCTCGAGCGTGGCGGGAGCTGACAGCGACGGAGAGCGAGTGGCCGACTGGAGACATCGGCCACTCGCAGCGGGAAACTGACTACCCCGCCGACCGGAACGTGAAGGGATAGGTCACGTTCACCATGCCGCCGCCGGTGGGCTTGGGGAACTGGATCGAGCGGATGGCGGCCTCGACGCAGCTCTCGACTTCACCGCTGCCCATGCCGCTCGCCTTCACGGAGATCACCGCGCCGTTGCCGTTGATCACGAACTGCGTGGTGATGGTACCGGACAGGTCCGGCTTCACGGTCAGCTGCTTCTGGTAGCAGTACTCGATCTGCGGCAGCTTCTGCCGGATGTAGCGGCGGATGATGTTCTTGTCGAGGTCGCCGGTCGCGGTCGCGTTGCCGATGTTGACCTTGGGCAGCGAGGCCTGCCGGCCGCGCATGCCGCCCTTGCCCGAGCCGACGCCGTAGCCCGAGCCGGTGCCCGAGCCGTGGCCCATGGTGCCGTAACGACCGGTGCCGATGGTGCCCATGCCGGTGCCGCCGCCGCCGGGGCCGACGCCGGTCATGCCGAAGCCGTACCCGCCCTGCATCTCACCGACCTCGTTGCCCATGAGGCCGCCCTCGACGTCGCGGTCGTCGATGCCCGACGAGAAGTCGCCGGTGCCGGTGATCGACGCGAAGGCGCCGCCCTGCTGCGCACGGATGACGCCGAGTACGCCGGCCTTCTGCGCGTTCTCGATGCGCTGCGCCTTGGCGAGCTGCGGATCCACGCCGCGGTTCTGGATGGCGAACTGGCCCGACTGCCGGGTCGAGTCCTTCTTGCCCATCTTGCCCTCGTCGAGCGCCTGCTTGGTGCCCGTGCCGCCCGACTGCTGGCCGTCGTCCTTCTCCGGCTGCTTCTCTTCCTCCTGCTTGGGATCCTCCTGCGGCTTCACCTGCACCTTGTTCAGGCGGCCGTCAGAGGAGAGGACGTCGAGCGCGAGCGACTTGGGCGGCTGCGGAATGGCGCGCAACAGGCCCCAGAAGCCGAGGTGCACCGCGGCCGAGCCGAGGAAGTAGGCGAGGATGATGGTGTCGAGCGTGGCGAGCAGCGTGCCGGTCTGCTTCTTGGGCGCCGGCACCGACGACACCAGGAACGTGTTGCCGCCGACCTCGACGCGGATGCGCGCCTTGTGCGGAATGGGGCCGGTCTGCGGCAGCTGCTCGAGCGGCGTGGTGCGCCCGTCGAGCACGAGCTCGCCGCGCATGCCCTGCGTCCACGAGAACACGAAGTCGTTGCCCTGCGGCCCGACGAGCGTGAACGACTCGACCGGCACGGCGTCGGAGGGGAACTCGACGTCCTTGCCGCGACCGATGCGGAAGTACGGGGTCCTGCGCTCGTCGATGAGCCGCGCGGTGCCCATGGTCAACAGGATGAGCCCGCCGCCGAGCCCGAGGAACGCCATAGCGTCCCACGCCGGCGACAGCCGCACCGGGCGGAAGTCGACCGCGGGACGCTTGTCGACCTCGGTGAACTTCTCGAGGCCGTGCTTGTTCTGGCGCGAGACGCTGACGCCGTGACCGAAGGCGTAGATCGCCATGATCAGGAGCGCCGAGCCGGCGACGAACTGCATGATGGTCATGGGGGTGACGTGGCCACCCTTGGGGTCGGTGATGTGCTTCACCGCGACGACCGAGTCCTGCAGCATCGCGGCGACCTCGATCGCGCGCGCGCCGCCCATGTCGTCGGCGGCGTCGTTGCCGAAGGCCGGCGGCGGCGCGCTGGCGAAGCCCGACGACTGCGGTGGGGACGCGGCGAACGCCGACTGTGCGGGCGCGAACGCCGACTGCGGCGCCTGCCGCGGCGGGCCGCCGAAGCCGGCGGGCGCGGGCGCAGGCGCCGGAGGCGCCGAGAAGACCGGCGCGGCAGCCTGGGGCGGCGGCGCGGCAGGCGCCGAGAACGTCGGCGCGGGCGCCGGCGGCGCCGGGCGCGGCGTCGGGGGGGCGACCGGATCGGTCGAGCCACCGATGCGCACGGCGACCGGGCTCTCCTGCACCGTGGTCGGCATCTCGTCGGAGGCCTCGGCCTCGCCGACCGCGAGCACGATGCGGGTGTCGCCCAGGACGACGACATCGCCGTCCTGGAGCTTGGCCTTGTTCACCTTCTGGCCGTTGACGATGGTCCCCTTGGTCGAGCCCAGATCGATGATCGAGATGTCACCGGGACCGGTCACCTCGATCACCGCGTGCATCCGGCTCACCGACTCGTCGTCGATGCGCAGGTGCGACGAGGACAGCTTGCCGACCTTGATGACCGGCAGCGCGAGCTTCTCCTCGCGGAGGAACTCGTCGCCCTTGTACAGACGAAACGTCAGCGGGGTCTTGCCACCGGCCATGGGATGCTCCTCGGGAGTCGTAGCGGAAACGAGAGACGAAACGTAGCGTGCGATCGAGGAGATCGGCTGGTGTCGGTAGCTTGGCGCTACCGGCCCGCGCCGATCACAAGTCTTCGGCGGACTTCAGGATCGCGTCGATGAAGTCCTTGCGGATGCGGATCAGGCTCGAGTGCTTCGCGAAGTCGCGAGCATCGACGGTCGAACCCTCCGGCTTCACGAGATCACCTTCGATGGTGTCCCCCGAGAAGTCGTAGACCTTGACCTTGCCAGCGGCCGCGGAGCCGCCCTTTGCGGGCTGTG
>JBKJOI010000798.1:0-21773 GCA_046595695.1 Haliangiales bacterium
CGCTCGGGCTCGCCGGCGGGCAGGTCGAGCACGCGCGCCCACGCCGCGATCGCCGCGGTCGCGTCACCGGTGCGGGTGCACAGCAAGGCCAGCCGCTCGAGCACGCCCGCGTCGCCGGGCGACAGCTCGGTGGCGCGCTCGAGGCGCACGCGCGCGCCGACGTCGTCGCCGGCGCGCTCGGCCAGCTCGGCGAGCCGGGCCAGGGCGCGCGCCTCGCTGGTGGCGTCGCCGCGCGCCGCCGCGAGCAGGACCACGCGCTCGAACGCGGCGGCCGCCGCGCCCACGTCGCCGAGGGTGGCGTGGGCGCGCGCGAGGCCTTCCCAGGCGCGCAGATCACCCTCGGCCAGCTCGGTGGCGCGCGCGAGCTCGGCGCGCGCCGCGCCCGGATCGCGCAGCCGCACCAGCAGCAGCTCGCCGAGCCGCGTGTGCTCTCGCGCCTGCTCCTTGGCCTCGGTCGCCAGCGCCAGGCGCCGGCGGTAGAGGCGCGCGAGATCACTCCAGCGTTCCTCCACGACGTAGCGCTCGACCAGCGCCTCGGCGGCCTCGATGTGACCCGGGCGCAGCTCGAACGCGGCCTCCCACAGCGGGGTGGCGCGCACCGGCTCGAGCTCGCGCCACAGCCGCGCGGCGGCGATGCCGGCGCGCGCGGCGTCCTCGTCGAGGCGGGTGGCCGCGGCGACGTCGCGCGCGCGGGTGAAGTGCTCGGCGGCGTCGAAGCTGCGCCCCCGCTCGAGCGCGACCTGCGCCAGCGCCAGGTGCGCGAAGAGCAGCTCGGGATCGCGCGCGAGGAGCTGGCGCGCCAGCTCCTCGGCCTCGCGCATGGTGGGCTCGCGCGCGAGCAGCAGCTCGGCGACCCGCTCGCCGACGTCGAGCGCCTCGGGCCCGCGCCGCGACGCCTCGGCGCGCCACAGCGCGAGCGCGCCCGGCTCGTCGCCGCGCGCGAGCCGCTCGTCGGCGGCGCGCTGCTCGGCGGGGGCGCTCAGGCGGCGCTCGGCGGCGGCGGTGCGCGTGGCCGGCGCGGTGTCGTCGGTGGCGCTGGCGAAGCTGACCACGAGCCGACCGCGGGCGATCTCGACCTGGACCACGCGCACCGCGGCGGCGTCGGGCAGGCGCCAGCCGGCGGGCGGCAGCGTGCGCCACAGGAAGTGCTCGATCGGCCGCAGCTCGATGTCGGCGAGGCCGCGCGGCTGGGTGAAGGCGGGCGCGCCGCCCGGATTCATGAGATCCGCGATGCCCTGCGTGACCATCGACGGCGTGGGCGCCCACTCCGAGACCGCGGAGGCCGCGGCGGCGGAGGCCGCGGCGCCGGCGCCCGCGCCGGTGGTGGTCTCACCGCACAGCGCCGCGAGCAGGTCGTGCGCGCACAGCGCCCCAGGACGGAGCAGCGGCGCGTAGGCGCGGAAGTCGCCAGCGAACAGGCGCAGCGCGCCGCGATCGGCGACCGGCCACACGCGCACGGTGAACTCGGCGGAGCGCTCGCCCGCGTGCGCGCGCCCCGACAGCTCCACGCTGCCGTCGAGGATGCGCCCGTGCACGTCGGCGAAGCCGGCCGCGGCCAGCGCGGTGACGCGCTCGTGCAGCAGCGCCGCCAGCCCGACGTCGTCGAGCGACAGGGTCGCGCGGCCGACCCGGCAGCGGCGCCGCTGGAAGCGGCCCGCGCCGCCCGACAAGTCGACCGGAAAGGCGAGGCCGGGGATCTCGAGCTCGAGGCGGTCGACGTGCAGCCAGCCGAAGAAGCCGCGGTCGCGCAGCACCAATGCCGCGCTCTCGCCCGCAACCTGCAGCGCGAAGCTGAGTGCGCCCTGGTGGGCGACGGTCTTGAGTCCGGGGCCTGGGCTGGTGTCGGGGTGGGTCATCGCGGCGGCGACCTGACTCTATCAGGCAGTCGCCGCTCCCGGGGAGGCCGTTCTCGACGGAGAAGGCCGCGGCCGGAACGGGCGGCTGCGGGCTACTGCAGGACCATGCCGGGCGGCAGGCCGGGGATGCCCGCGCCGGCCACCTGGCAGGGCTGGTAGTTGCTCGGACGCACCTTGCCGGTCTTCTCGTCGACGTCGCCGTACTCGATGTACTTGGTGTTGATGCTGATGTCGCCGCCCGTGCGGGCCTCGGTGCAGCGCTGCTGGTTCCAGCCGTCGATCACGCCGTAGGCCTTCTCGGCAGCCATCTGCTCGGCGAGCTTGGCCTTCTCCTTGTCGAAGGCGGCCATGTCGGGCTCCTGCTTGTCGACGACCTTGAAGATCACGAAGCCGTCGTCGACGTCGTAGACCTTGGGGGCGAGCTGACCGACCGCGACCTGCTCGAAGACCGCCTTGGCGAGCTCGGCCGACTTGCCGACGTAGCCGGTCGGGCCCGAGCCGTTCACGGTGGTGCCGGCGCGGTGGATCTCGCCCGACTGGAACAGCTTGGCGGCCTTCGACTTCGCGGCGGCCGGCGCGGCGGGCGCGGGCGGCTTGGCGCCGGCGGCCGGTGCGAGCGGATCCTTCTTGGGGGCCGCGGCCGGATCGGCGGCCGGATCGGCGCCTTCCGCGTCGGCGTCGTCTTCCGGCGTGTCGTCACCGCGCTCGAACAGCGTGTCGAGCGCCGCCCCCGCCTGTGCCTTGGCGAACGCCTCGTCGGCGTCCTTCTTGGCCAGCTCCTTGGCCTTGGCGTCGACCGCGGCCTCGTAGCCCAGGTCGCGCTTGATCTGATCGTAGGTGAGGTCGGCGTCGCTGCGGCTCTCGACCTTCACGACGACGTAGCCACCCGGCACGTCGATCACGTCGCTCGGCTTGCCCGGCTCGAGGGTCTCGACCACCTTGGTGACCTCGGGGCCCCAGCCGAGCGCGGTCAAACGGCCCCAGTCGGCCAGGCCGCCGCGACGCGCGGTGCGCTCGTCCTGCGAGAGAGCGCGCGCGACCTGCGCGAAGTCCTCGCCGCCCTTGAGGCGCGACAGCGCCGCGTTGGCGGTCGCGCGTGCCGGGTCGGGCATGTCAGGCTCGGGCGGCTTGGGCGGCGTGGGTGGGGCCATCAGCTCGGCCGCGCCACCCGCGGCGGGCGGGGCCTGCGGAATCTCGGTGGGGACCTCGCCCTCGGCGGGCGCGGCCGCGACCTTTTCGCTCTTGATGTAGATCTGCCGGAGCTGCACCCACTTGCCGCCGCCAGAGTACAGGTTCTTGTCGCGCTCGAACTGCTCCTTGAGCTCCTTCTCGTGCGCGGTCACGTAGGCGTCGATCTCGGCGTCGGTCAGCACGAGGTCCTTCTTGTACTTGCGCGGCTCGAGCTTGACGAACTCGATGGAGACGCTCGAGTGCTCCTGCTGGTAGCGCGACAGCACCTCGTCGGGCGATACGCGCACCGACGCGGTGATGAGGTCGCGGTACTTCTGCGCGAGCATCTCGCGCTTCTGCTCGGCCCGGAAGCCATCCACGCCCGACGACTTCTGCGAGCCGTAGCCGAGCTGCTTCGAGAAGCCCTCGAGGCGCTCGTAGTCGAAGATGCCGTTCTCGTCGAAGTAGATGAGCTGGCCAGGCTGGCGCTGGCCCATGACGTAGAACTCGCCCTTGGCGATGCGCTCGTCGACTTCCTCGTCGGTGATGGAGAAGCCGGCGTTGGCGGCGGCCTGGGCCAGCAGCTCGCGCTGGATGAGGCCGTCCATCACCGTCTCGCGGATGCGCCGGCGCCGCGCCATGTCGCCCGACATGTTGGCGCCACCGGTGGCGAGCATGGCGTAGCGCCAGCTCGACTCGGGGACCTCGCGCTTGCCGATCTTGAGCGCGAAGGCGCTCTGCGGCATGCAACCCGTGGTCTGCTGGCCCGACTGCGGGCCAAAGCTGATGATGAACACCGTGATAAGAATCCCAAACAACACGTAGATCACGATGTTGCGGGAATTTCGACGCATTTGCTCGAGCATGGGGGTCCTCTGAAGTCGGCGGATACTATATGAGGGGGCGAAGCACACGCAAGCCGCGAAGGCGGGGGTCTGACGGGCGCAACGCCGAGCTCGAGCCACTCCCTGGTACAGCTGACACTTCGTGTCGACACGTGTCGGCCGGGAGTCGACGGCGGCGACCACCATCCGCGTAGTTCCGTGTCGTCACGGGCGTCACACGGGCACGGCGGCGCGGCCGCGAGGGTCGGTGTCGGCGCCCGTGTCGCTGCCGGTGTCGCCCACGGTGGGCGCCTGCGGCGTGCGCGGCTCGGGGGCGTCGATCGGCGGCCGGCTCATCGTCTACGCAGTCGTACCGCGAGGCGGATGGTCGCACTAGCGGCAAGCTTCGGCATGGGCGCCGCCGTACCGGCGCGCCACTCGGCTACTGTGGAGCCGCCGATGACGAACCCCGAGGTCGGTCGAGTCACCTGGGAAGGCCTGCTCGCCCTCGAGCTCCCCGAGCACTGGGCATGGACCGAGGAGGACGGCATCATCACCGTCTACGATCCCGAGGGTGTCGGCGCGCTGCTGTTCTCGTTCGGGCTGCCCTCGGCGGCCGAGACGGTGCTCGACCTGGAGGCGCTCGGTCGCCAGGTCGCGCGCAGCCAGGGGCTCTCCGACCACGCGGTCGCGGTCACGCCGGTGGGCGGCAACCAGGCGACCTACTTCGACGGGACGTCACGAGAGCACGGCACGTTCTGGCGCATCTGGCACGTCGCGCAGGGCCAGCGCATCGCGCGGATCACGTACAGCTGCGACGGTGACGACCGCGCGATCGAGGCCGAGCAGATCGACGCCATCGTCGCCAGCATCGTCTGGGCGAAGTGAAGCGCGTGCTGCCGCGCGCTCACACCGCGGCGATGATCAGGAGCCCGAGCAGCACGCTGAGCGCGAGGCTGCCGAGGACCTGCTTCATCCCCGACGCCTGGTGATCGTACTGCTTCACCTCGACGCGCTGGATGTCATCGAGCGGGATGGCCGCGCGCGCCCGGTTCTTGCTCTGGACCACGAGCCGATCAGCCGCCCGTCGGGCGTCTCGACGGTACGCGTGGCCACCGCGACGGTGGTACCGGCGCCCGGGCCGCTGACCACGGGGCCGACGCCGGGCCCTCGAGCTTGGGCAGCTCGGTGGGCTTGATGGCGCGGTACGAGTACGTCGCGCATCCGCTGGCAGCGAAGACGAGCGCGAGGGCGAGCGAGAAGATCCGGGTCGGCGCGGCCGAGAGCATGGCGCGCTTGTTAGCGTTCGAGGGTTTCGCCGGGCGCGTGACGGACGCACGAGACGGCGCAGCGCCCGATCATCGAGTGACAGCGGGAGACACACGGCGACGGCTGAAGATGTCCGAAGACAAGCCGCGCTATGGCGGATGGGTCCTAACTGCCGATAGCTGGAGGAAACCGGTGCTGGCACGTCGGTTGCTGTGAGACCCGTGCATGTCGCACAAACGCTTGCCGCGTCGCCGTACCAGATCCAATGAGTCCCGCCGCGCCGCCGTGACCATCGCAGTTGCCGCCGTGACCAGCTTGAGCCTCCTTTCCGGTTCCTGGGCGAGTCCGTCAGATCCGTTTGGAGGCGCGGCCACGTTCGCGACCACTGCCCCCAAAGGCAGTTCCTTTGCGGACGGAGACCATGGCGTGGTCGAGGAGCGTGGCGCCGTCACGTACTCCTACCCAATCGAAGTCCCACCTGGGAGAAACGGCGTTGCACCCTCGCTCGCCTTGAGCTACTCGAGCAGCGGGTCGCTGCGCGGGCTCGCCCAAGGATGGTCGCTCGATGGGGCGGGTTCGGTCATCGAGATCGATTCGACCGCGGCGTTCTCGAACACGACGCGCTACCGCGTCGCGGGTGGCGGACGCCTCGTGGAGGTACCCGACATCGTCTCCGCTCCGACGATGAAGACCTACCGGATGGAGTTCGACGCCAGCTTCACGCGGTACGAGTGGCACAACGACGGCGACGCCGGCTTCTGGCTCATCAAGACCACGGACGGGTCGACGGCGGAGCTTCGTTCGGTCGTGGCCGGGCGTCGCTGGATGGAGTCGCGACGCAGCGATGAGTTCGGCAACCGCATGGATTTCAACTGGCAGTCCGTGGGCTCGTCGGCGTTCATGAACTACGAGCTGCGCGATATCTCGTATTCGGCGAACGATGCTGCGGGTCTCGCCGCGCACGCGCGCGTCGTCTTCAACTATGGCACCAGCACGGCTCTCGAGACCTGCGGCACGTCGGGTGTGCCGAAGGGCGCAGACCTCGAGTTCCTCGGTGCGCAGGGTGTCGTCACCTGGCCGCGTCGGCTGCGCAGCATCAAGACCGAGGTGCGGGATACGCAAACCTCTGCGACGTTCCGTCCCGTCGCGGAGACCACCCTCGGCTACGACGAGTCGGCGCTGGACTGCAACGCGCTTGCGGCTCCGCTGCGCTACCTGGTCAGCATCGACCAGCGCGGGTTCTTCCCCGCCGCTCCCTCGACCTACAAGGACTTGCCGAGGGTAAGGTTTACCTACGGCGGCCGGACGCTGAACTACGCCATGGAACTTCAGGTTTCGGGTGCTGTTGCTCCTTCGGGTGACTCGGGACAGCTCGCCGGGCAGCTGACCGGCTACGAAGACATCAACGGCGACGGCCTGCGAGACATGGTTCGTGTGGCGGAGGTAACCGTTCAGGGGCTGGGTTGAGCCCGGGATCGCGCCGTGCGACTTCAAGCGCATGAGCATGGCGAAGATCGGTGACCTGGAGCTGCAGATCGAAGAACTGGTGCGCGAGCACGTGGCGGTCTTGCGGCGCACGGCCACCGCGGCGGTGGAGCGGGCGTTCTCGCGAGCTGCTGGCGGGAAGGCGAAGGGCGGGCGCGTCACGGCGGCGAGGGAGATGGGCCAGCGGCGCGCGCCCGAGGAGCTCGCGGCGCTGGGTGAGCGGCTCTACGCGGCGATCTGTGCGCAGCCAGGCGCGGCGATGGCCACGCTGGCCACCGCGCTAGGTGCGACGCCACGTGAGCTGAATCGGCCGGCGACCCAGCTGCGGCGGGCTGGCCGGGTGCGGAGCGTCGGCCAGCGGCATGCCACCCGCTACTTTCCGATGAGCGCGAAGCCGGCGACGCGGTCGTAGTTACGCAGCGGCGCGCTGGCCCTCGAAGAGCGAGGGAGACTCGCTGCCGTCGAGGCGGGCCACGCAGCAGGCGGTCAAGAGCTCGAGGACGTTCTTGCCCTGCTTGCGCGCCGTGTGGGCGATGGTCATCAGGCGCTCGGCGAAGCGGTTTCCGCGCTCGCTCTGCGCGCCGAACGAGCGCTTGCGCCAGAGGACGAACGCCCTCAGTTCGCGCTCGGCGTGGTTGTTCGTGGGCTCGACGCCGGCGCGGTCGACGAACGTCCAGAGCGCCGCCCGGTGCTCGAGGATGTCGGCGCACGAGCCCGAGACGCCGATGATCTTGGCCGCGTGGGCTTTCGCGAGCAGCGCCTCGAACTGCTCGCGCACCGGCGCCATCC
This sequence comes from Haliangiales bacterium, assembly GCA_046595695.1. Lineage (GTDB taxonomy): Bacteria > Myxococcota_A > Polyangia > Haliangiales > SHYZ01 > JBKJOI01. The sequence goes on from JBKJOI010000798.1 coordinate 7,394, forward strand.
AGGTGCGCAGCTCCTCGCGGCTGAGCTTGCCCTCGCGGTGGTCGGTCCAGTACTTGAACAGAAGGCTCGTGTACTCGAGCAGCTCGCGGCCGAACTGCGCGGTGGGACCGTCGCGCTCGGCGAACGAGACGAACTTGCGCAGAAGGTGCGCCCAGCAGATTTGCCGGCGCTCCATCGCCCAGAAGTTGAGCGCCGTGGCCCGGTCGCTGACCAGGATGCCGCGCAGCTTGCCATACAGGGGCTTGAGCGTCTCGGTGCGGCCGTTGGCGACGATCTTGAACACCGTCGCGCACGCGGTCGCGATGGTCCACACCGACAGCGTGACGCCGGCCTGCAGCCACGAGGTCCCGTCCGTGTGCTTCACGGCGGCGCGGTTGACGTGCTCGCAAGCCTCCTCGACCACCGGCGCAACGGCCTCGCTAACCCGGCCCTCGACCGCGCTCACGGCACCCAGCGAGATGCGAACGCCGACCAGATCGGCCAGCAACTCCACGGCCCTGCGACGGCCCAGGTGGTAGACCCCGGTCAGCAGGGCGACCGCGCTCATGAGTCGCGGGCCGAACGCCGAGCTCGGGATCTTGGCCGAGTCGTACGGCGCCAACGTCTTCCCGGCGCAGCGCGGACAGGCCACGCTGTGCCGACGATACTCGGTGGTATGCGGCTCGAACGCGGGTAGCTCGGTGAACTGGTAGCGCTTGGCCTTGGCGTCGGGAATCTCCGGCAGCGCCTCGCAGCAGTGTTCGCACTGCGACGGGAAGAAGTCGACCACATCGTCCACGCGCTCGACGGGCACCTGCACGCGCCGCGAACCTCGATGTCCCGGCTGGCCACCGCGGCCCCGGCCCGTCGGCCGCTTGCCCTTGTCGCCCTCGCGGCGCCCGGGCGAGTCGCTCGACGGCGGCAAGTTGGAGTTGCCCGAGTTGCGCCCGAGCCGCTCCGCCAGCTCCGCGACCTGCCGCATCAGCGCCTCGACGCGGCTCTCCAGCTCGGCGATTCGTACGGCCTGCGCCGCGATGATCGCGTCCTTCGCGGCCAGCTCGGCCTCGAGTTCGGCTATGCGGCGTTCGGGCTCCAACGCCCAAGGTAGATCACGTCCTCACTCCCGCGTCGATCACCATCTCGCAAGTGATCGACTTGATCGGGCTTTCCGGGGCCCTGAACGGTTACTGGCGGAGACCTGGAACAGCACGAGCCAGCGAATGATGTGCACGATGTACTGGCGCGCCGCCATCGCGCCCGAGGGCTTCGACACGCCGGGCTTCGTGGCCGCGGAGCGCGAGATCGTGCTGCCGACCTTGCCCTGGCTCAACGAACAGACCAAGCAACCCACGAAGACGGCCAATGTTCACGAACGTTGCTCCCTGAATGGCCAGCACTTCTACCGCAACATCAAGCTGGGCTCGGGCCAGGTGAGCTGCGAGAAGCCGATCCACGGCATGCTCGGCTACCACTTCGTCGACTACAACAACGACGGTCTCGTCGACGTGCTGACCAACGCATGGCTCCCCGAAGGGACGACGTTGACCAACCCGGTCTTCTACTCCTCGGACGGCCCGAATAACAGCGATGGTGGCGGAATCTGGTGCGACAGCTCTTCCTCGGGCATCCCGGGCGGTTGTGCGTGTGCCTTCGGGGCGAATGCGCTTCCAGACGGCACTTGCAGTGGGACCGGTGGAATCGGTGGTGGCGACAGCGGCGGCTCGGGTGGTAGCGGAGGCCCCTCGACCGAGCCGCCCGGGTGGCAGCCTCCGCTCAACCAGCAGGACTGTAACGCGCTCACGATGGCGCCCGAGAAGGTCATCGGCATTTCGGAGCCCGGTTGGTGCGGTGCCAATCCCGACGACAAGTTCTCGCTCCGCGTGTTCCTGGGCACAGGCAGCAACTTCTCCGGCCTGGCGATGACGCTCCAGACAGAGATCCCGCTCGCGCCGCCAGGTGAGGAAGGCAGCCTCTCGCCACAAGGCACGCCGTCGCCTTACACGCTGCAGACGTCATCGACCTGGACGGCAACGGCTTCCTCGACTTCACGTCGACGGCTGCCGCGTACGACGTCAATGCGAAGGTCTGCTACATCCCCGATGCAGGGCCCGCGAGCAAGCTTCATACGTACATGGGCCGCGGTGGCGACACGTTCAAGTACAAGGAGTGGCCGAAGAGCTCGTTCACCACGAAGGCCGGATCGGGGTTCAACCCGGCCCACGGGTCCGGCGCGTTCACGGACCAGATGATCCAGACGGCGACGCTGCAGGACATGAATGGCGACGGGCGGCCCGACCTGCTCATGCAGGCCAGTCTTTCCACCGACGGTCTCGTCTACTTCCCGAACACGGGCAGCGGCTTCGGGGCGAAGGTGAAGCTGGGCATCGACGAGCCGGTCGATAAGACGGTCATCAAGGGCACCTGGAACGGATGGACGCCAACGACGGCCACGCGCGCGTCGGCTCTGAGTCTGATCGATGTGGATCATGACGGCCGCCCGGACCTGGTGAAGTTCGATCCCGCGGGCGCCACCGGCACGGCTGCTCCTACGGTGCGCTTCAACCAGGGCGACAGCTTCGGCCCGGAGAAGGCGCTGCCCGGCGTGTGGAACCGCGCACGGCGCGTCCACGAGGTCGGCGCCGATCGCAAGTGGAAGCTCAACACCGAGCTTGCTGACGTCAGCGGTGACGGCATCCCGGACCTGGTCGAGTACGGCGCGCAGGGGGGCTACCGCTACTACACGCCGCGCAGCTGGGAGCCTATCCGCCTGCTGAAGCAGATCGAAAACGGCCGCGGCGCGACGACGGTCTTCACCTATGTGCCCGGCAGTGACCGCAGCGTCTGGGACTCCGACAGCAGCGACTTCTTCGACGGGATGGCCTGGAAGATGCCCTCGCACTCGTACGTCGTGCAGAGTGTCTCAGTCTATCCTGGCGCGGGGCAGTCCCCGCTGAAGACGGAGTATCGATATGCCGAGCCGCAGTTCGGCGGCTTCGTCGGCAGCGGCGCGGACATGCAGCCGCGCTCCTTCCAGGGCTTCGGCCGAGTACGGCGCTGGAGCACGGCACCCGCGGGCTCCGGCAGTCCGCGCGGCTCCGAGGTGGTCCATCGGTACAGGTACCTCGCCGACGGGCGTGGCTACGTCGAGGACGAGGCGGTCTATGAGTGGAGCGCCACGGCCGGATCGGGCTCGCCGATGCTGGCAGGGCGCAGCCTGGCGAGCGTGACGCGCAACGAGTTCGCGACCAGCTCGCTGTTCGACGGTCTCGTCAAGGTCGTGCTGCCGGTCAAGACAGAGACGCGCATCTGCACCTACGCGCAGCGCCAGGCCAGCATCGCGCCCGCCGGCCAGGCAGTCGCAGGTGTCGACTTCCCGGCGCGGGTCTTCATCGCGGAGAAGGCCTGCCGTGACGCGACCGACTCGACGGTCCTCAAGAAGACCACCGAGACGACGTACACGCCCTATCTGTTGCAGAACGGAAAGTCGGCGATGTTGAACGTGGGGAGCACGCTCCAGCGCGATTCACTGCGGCCCGACCGCGACCTGTTTTCCAGCGTCTTGTACCGGACTGACTACCCGAGCTCGAGCACCAACAAGTTCGTCCGCGTGCAGGGCAAGGCGGCCACGACCTGGTCCATTCCCACTCAGGGCGTCTCGAAGATCGTCAGCAAGAGCGAGACCGGGTTCGACAGCGCGGGCTTCCCGACCGAGAGCAAGGCCTGGTTCGGCCCGGGCCCGAACGACTTCGTCAAGACGGTCGGCACGTTCGATCCTCAGACGGGCAACCTGAAGACATCGAAGCGTGCCGAGCAGGTGCGCAAGAACACGGCACTCGTCAGCACCTACGAATACGACGCGCACAAGCTGTTCGTCACGCTGTCGACGAACGAGCTCGGGCATTTCGTGACCACGACGACCGACGTCGGGACCGGTGCGGTCACGCGGACGCAGGGTCCGCAAGCGGCATGGGTTCCGGTTAATCCGTCCTGCACCGGCGCCGCGTGCGCGACGGTCGCTCGCTTCGACGAGGATCAGTTCGTCATCGATCCGTTCGGCCGCACCATCGAGCACAAGGCGACCTACAACTTCGGCAAGAGCGCCGCGGACGCGACGAACCTGATGACCCTGTCGACGACGCAGTACGACGACGTCAACAGCAAGGTCAGTCAGAACGACGTCATCGAGCCGGGCACTCTGCCTGCTCGTCTGGTGACCACGATCACGCAATCGGATGGCAGTGGACGCGTGCTGAACAGCACGATGTGTCGTCGCCTCGGCACCGCCTGCCCTGATGCGGCGACCGACCCGGTGACTTCCTATCAGTACGACGCCGCGGGCCTGCTGACGCAGATGACGATGCCGAGCCCGGCCAGCGACGCGGCGACCGTGACGTACAGCTTTGCGCACGATGCGGCGGGCCGCCGGGTCAAGGTGCTGCGACCTGACGGATCTGCGGTCGACATCGAGTACGCGCCGCTCTTCCGCAAGGTCTCGGAAAGCGGCACCGCGACGAGTGGCGCGGCCAGCATGGCGCGCTACGACCTCGACGGTCAGCTCGTCGAGCTCGACGAATGGATGAGGGCGAGCCCCACCGCCGCGGGAGCCTGGCAGAAGACCTTCTACGAGTACGACGACGCCGGCCGCCTCTTCGACATTGTCGACGCCGACGGAAACGGCACCTGGCTCGAGCACGACCTGCTCGGTCGCCGGTCGAAGATCATCCGCGGCGCGCGTGAGTGGCGCTACGAGTACGACCACGACGGCAACATGACGGCCGAGATCGCGCCGCTGCCGGCCGGGGCGACCGATGCCGCGCCCTACCGCACCGTCACCGACTACGACGTCCTCGGCCGGGTGTGGCGCAGGACGCCGGGCACGCGTGGCATGTCGGCGGTCGAGATGGATGGCCTCGCGATCGGCCCGACGATCTTCACATATGACCAGGGGACCAACGGGACGGGTCAGCTCACGCGCGTCGAGCAGCCGCGTTCCAGCGCGTCGAAACCGCACTTTCTGGCTGTCGACTACGAGTACAACCGCGACGCGCAGGCGAAGAAGGAGACGCGTACGTTCAACCAGACTGGCGTCGCGGCTGACAGCGTGACGCGGTGGGTCGTGCGTAACTACACGGCGCTCGGGGGCGAGAGCTCTTCGATCTGGGACGACGCACAAGTACAGATCACCGACGTCGATCCGCGTGGCATGGTCCAGCAGGTAAAGTACTACGCGGGCGGCAGCGGTCTCGGCGTGCTGACGGTCGCCGACTATGGTGTGCGCAACAAGGCGGGCTCGCCGATCAAGCGCTCTACCGGTGCCGGCTTCGGCGGGCAGGAGCGCAACTGGACGACCGATTCGATGGGCCGCGTCGTCAGCGATACCGTCCAGGCGCCTGGAGCGAGCGGCTCGCCCACGATTTTCGCGCAGCGCAACTATACGTTCGAGGCCAGCGGCGATCTCAAGACCCTGACTGGATCGACGCGTCGTCCGAGCGGACAGACGAGGCCGCTGAGCCTGACCTACTGGTACGACTCCACGCATCGGCTGACGATCGCGACCGATGCGGTCAGCGGATACCGGACGGAGCTGAGCTACTGGCCGTCGGGGAACATCAACACGGCCAAGGTCTCGGGCGTCCCGCAGGAACCAGGGCTCCCGAATCCCAACCGCAACGTCACGTACCACTACGACGTGGTCGATCCACAGGCGGTGCATCGCCTCGAGGACAACGTCACCCACCAGGACCTCGCATACCTGTCGTACGACTCGGCCGGCAACATGACGTCGCGCTCGTGGCCGATCGGTCAGGAGTTGCTGATGAAGTGGGACGGCGACGATCAGCTCCGTCAGGCCAGGACCACCGACGGTACCTTCGAGCGCTACCACTACGACCACACCGGCCAGCGCGTCTGGGCGCGCAAGGACTCCGGTGTCGATGCAGGTACGCGCTACTGGTTTGCCGCGAGCGAGACGTTCATCCCGGTCGCGGGCAGCGACCAGAAGACCAAGCGCTTCCTCTACATCAGCGACGGCGGCGGCACGCTCGCCCGCTCCGAGACCGTGCTCGGCGGGGCTGGGCGGTTCGAACTCCACTACGGCGACGCCCTGCAGAACCTGATGCTCACGACCCAGGCGACGACCTCAGGCTCGACGACCACGGTCGCGGTGACGTCGTGGTTCCACTACGGCGCGTTCGGCGAAGTCATTGGCCAGGAGGGCCAGGGCGAGCATCGGCGCCAGTTCAACGGCAAGGAAGCCGACGCGTCGACGGGCCTCCGCTACTACGGCTTCCGCTACTACGATCCGCTCCTGCTGCGCTGGAACAGCGCGGATCCGCTGTTTCGATTCGCGCCGGACAGCGATCTCGAGAAGCCGCAGATGCGGAACCTCTATGCGTTCTCGATGAACAACCCGGTCGTCTATGTCGATCCGGACGGTAGGCTCGTGCAAGCTGCCCCGTGCATCATCGCCGGACCCGGTGCACCCGCGTGCGCCGGTGTCGTGCTCTTGGGCACGGTCGTCGTCACCGGCGCGGTCACCGCCGTTGCGCTGATCGTCAACGTCTTCAGCGACGCTGAAGGGATCGAAACCGGAGTCGGCTACACCCAGTGCAACGTACGAACCGAGGTTTGCTATAACGACGGCGTGCCGGATGACGGCAGCCCTTACTACAGAGAGCCGGCGAAGGCGCTGAACCTCGAGAGCAAGGGTGGTCCGCCCGAGCCGCGGCTCGTGAACGTCAAGGCGAAGCCGCTCGAGAGCCCCAAGCAAACCGCCGAAGTCAAGGGCTCCACCAAGGCGAAGGACAGAAGAGCGGCAGAGCAAGCCAAGGCGAAGGAGGACAAGCACGGTGACGCCGACTACGAGGAACCCGCGTCTGAAGACTACGTAAAAAATCGAGCCAAAGAAGCGGAGGCGGATGGCGGCAAGAAGGCTCGCCGAAAAGGTCACGATGCCAAGGAGTCCGGGGAGGGTGACCGAAGCAAGGCGACGGTCGATCAAGACTACAAGGATGCAAGCAAAAAATGACTACCGATGACGTGGATAGCGCGATCCAAGCGGCGGATAAATTGGAGGAAGAAGGTGGAGACCTCGTCGGTGCGGCTGAAGTTCTCAAAGCTGCGATCGCGAGATCTCCAGACAGTGCATGGTTGAAGGCACGGCTTGGGCGATTGCTCTACCTGAGGAAGGAATACCGGGAGGCCATCGAGGAGTTCGACCGTGCACTGGCGCTCAAACCCGACGCTGCAAGCACCATCTATTTTCGTGCCCGTGCGCGGGCGTTTGCGAACGATCTCGACGGCGCCCTTGCCGACTTCACCCGATGCATCGAGCTGCAGCCGGAGTCGGCGGATGCCTACGTCGAGATGGGGCATATCCACTTCTTCAGGAAGAATTGGATCGCATCTCAGCGTGCGTTCCTGAAGGCCATCGAGCTGGACCCGGATCGGGCTCCGGTGCTCGAGAGAAAACTGGAACAGTTGCGGCCGAAGCTCACGGACGAAGCGCTGGCTGCCAAGGAAGAATGACGGCCGCAAGGTCGCGCTCCTCGTTCGCATAGCCGACATCCGGCCGACCCGGCGCTGACGTTATCCACAGGCCTCGGGTGTTTCCCCGAGGGTCGTTTAAATGTCAGGCCCACTACAAAACATGTTGCTCGGCGAATCACTCCCGTGATAGTCGTTAGGCGTCCGTAGGGCCTTCGACTTCGGACACTTAGCTCAGGTAGGGTCGCTGTTTTTCCGGGTCGCATGTAGGAGAATCCCGCCGCGTCATGCGGCGTTTTTTCTCGGACAGGAGCTTCATGCTGTTCGACTGGGTCTACGGAATGTTTTCGAACGACGTCGCGATCGATCTCGGTACCGCGACGACGCTGACGTTCGTAAAAGGCAAAGGCATCGTCGCCAACGAGCCATCGGTGGTCGCCGTGCAGCGCGGCGCCTCGGGCTCGAAGAAAGTGCTTGCCGTCGGCAAAGAGGCGAAGGAGATGCTCGGGCGCACCCCCGGCAACATCGTCGCCATCCGGCCCATGAAGGACGGCGTCATCGCCGACTTCGAGGTCACGGAGGCCATGCTCCGCTACTTCATCACCAAGGCGCACAACCGGCGCACCCTGGTGCGGCCGCGCATCATCATCGGCGTCCCGTCGGGGATCACCGAGGTCGAGAAGCGCGCCGTCCGCGACAGCGCGCTCGCCGCGGGCGCGCGCGAGGTCTATCTGATCGAGGAGCCGATGGCGGCCGCGATCGGCGCGGGTCTGCCGATCACCGAGCCCTCGGGTAACATGATCGTCGACATCGGTGGCGGCACGACCGAAGTCGCGGTCATCTCGCTGGCCGGCATCGTGTTCTCCAAGTCGATCCGCGTCGCGGGCGACAAGATGGACGAGGCGATCATCCAGTACATCAAGCGCAAGTACAACCTCCTCATCGGCGAGCGCACCGCGGAGCAGATCAAGAAAGAGATCGGCTCGGCCTACCCGCTCGACGAGGTGCTCACGATCGACGTGAAGGGCCGTGACCTCGTGGCCGGCGTGCCCAAGACGCTCACGGTCAACTCGGACGAGATCCGCGAGGCCCTGCAGGAGCCGGTCAACGCCATCGTCGACGCGGTCCGCGTGGTCCTCGAGCGCACACCGCCCGAGCTGTCGGCGGATATCGTCGACAAGGGCATCGTGCTCTCCGGCGGCGGCGCGCAGCTGAAGAACCTCGACGTGCTGCTGCGCGAGGAGACGGGCCTGCCCGTCATGGTCGCCGAGAATCCCCAGCTCGCCGTCGCGCTCGGCACCGGCCGCGCGCTCGACGAGCTGAAGCTGCTGCGCGAAGTGGCGCTCGCCTAGGCACCGGCCGGGCGCGCGCCGCACGAACGGAACGGAGAAGTCGTAGGACGTGGCGACGACGACAACGGTAGCCAGGCGAACGGTCGACTGGGTGCTCGCGGGGCTCTTGCTCCTCGTGCCTGCCGCGCTTTTGCACGCGAGCTTCAAGGAGCCCGCGAGCATCAACGGCTTCGATCGGGTCGTGCTCAAGATCTCCGCGCCGCTGCAGTCGGGCGCGTCGTGGATCGTCGAGGGCATCGGCGGCTTCTGGAACCGCTACGTCTGGAACGTCGATCGTGACCGCGACGCCAACGAGCTGGAGAAGAAGCTCGCCGAGCGCGACCGTGAGATCGCGCGGCTGCGCCACCTGGTGCGTGAAGGTGAGAGCTTTCGCGAGCTCGCCAGCGTGCGCGAGCGTACCCCCGCCGACACGGTCGGCGCGCGCGTCGTCGCGGTGGCCCAGACGCCCTACTTCCGGGTCACCCGCGTGACCCTCGACCGCGGCGCCGGCGAGGTCCGCCCGGGCATGCCGGTGATCGCGCCCGACGGCGTGGTCGGCCGGGTGCAGCGCGTGTTCGGCGGCTACGCCGACGTGCAGCTCGCCGTCGATCCTGACTCGTCGATCCCGGTCATCGTCACCTCGTCGGGCGCCAAAGGCGTGCTGCGCGGGATCGGCGCCGACAACGGCTACACCTGCCGCATCGAGTACATGAATCGGAGCGAAGAGGTCCGGGTCGGCGACCTGGTCGTGACCTCGGGCCTGGGCGGCGTGTTCCCCGGCGACGTGCCGGTCGGCACGGTGAAGAAGGTCATCAAGCAGGAGTTCGGCCTCTACCAGGTGGTCGAGGTCTCGCCCGCCGTGGACTTCTCGCGCCTGGCCTCGGTGGTGGTGCTGCTCTCGGCGCCGCCGCCGCCCGATCCCGACGCGACCCAGAAGAAGGTCCCGGAGAAAGCGTTCGGCGTCACGCCGAGATGACCATGCGCCTCGTCGCCCTCACGCTGCTCGGCTACGTGCTGCTCGTGCTCCTCGGGCCGCTGTGGCGCGTCACGCCGTTCGAGGTCGTCGTGCCCAACCTGGCGCTCATCATGGCCGCCTACCTGGGCGTCACCGCGCGCGAGCACCTGGCCACGCCGGTCGCCGCCGCGGTGATCGTCGGCTACCTGGGCGATCTCCTGGGTGGCTCGCCGGCCGGGCTGACCGCGTTCATCGCCGGGCTCGGCTGCGTGACCGCGCGCCTGGTGACCGCGCGCCTGCTGGTGCGCGGGCGCGGCTTCATCATCATCCTGCTCGCCTCGTTGACCCTGGCCGGCGCGGCGCTGTCGCTGGGCCTGCGCGTGTACCACCAGGCGGCCAGCGCGCCGCTGTGGAGCGAGCTCCTGATTGCGCTGGGCTGCGCGCTCATCACCGGCATCACCGCGGTGCCGGTGTTCCGGCTGTGCCGGGCCGTCGACGCTCGCTTCGCGCGCACCGAGCGCGAGCGAGAAGCCGTCAGAGAAGGGTTCTTGAACTAGCCCGCCCGCTGGGCTACGAGGTTCGGACAGTAACGATGCCGCTGCAGCTCGATCGACACACACCTTCGCCCGGCTCTCCCGAGCTGACGCGGCGCGTGGCGTGGGTCGCGGGCGCGTGCGCCCTGATGTTCGTCCTGCTGGCCGGGCGCCTGTGGCAGCTGCAGGTGATCCGCGGCGAGCAGTACTACCAGCGCTCCACCGACAACTTTGTTCACGAGCACCGCATCCCGGCGGTGCGCGGCCTCATCAAGGATCGCCGCGGCGTCGTGCTGGTCGACAACCGGCCGTCGTTCTCGGTCTACGTCACGCCGCGCCACTTCAGCGATGAGACCCAGGCGCACCTCGCGCAGCTGCTCGGCCTCGCCGACGGCGAGCGCGTCACCCTTGCCGCCAAGGTCGCCAAGGCGCGCGCGCGCGACTCGAACGCGCAGGTGCTCGTGCTCGAGGACGTGAGCCAGGATCGCCTGGCGCTCATCGAGCAGTCGCACGCCGAGCTGCCCGGCGTCGACGTCCACGACGCGCCCCACCGTAACTACCTGCACGCCACCCTGGGCGCGCACATCCTGGGCTACCTGAACGAGATGTCGGGCGGCGAGCTCGAGGCGCGCCGCGCCGAGGGCTACGACGACGGCGACTACCTGGGCCGCTACGGCATCGAGAAGGAGTGGGAGAACTACCTGCGCGGCAAGAAGGGCCGCGAGTTCTACGTCGTCGACGCCAAGAACCGCCGCAAGTCGGACGCCGAGGCCGCCGATCTCATCGAGGGCGAGCGCTACATCGCGCCGGTGCCCGGCCACAACGTGGTGCTCACGATCGACGTCGAGCTGCAGCGCATCGCCGAGCGCGCGCTGCGCAACCACCCGGCGGGCGGCGTCGCGGTCGTCGACGTCAAGACCGGCAAGATCCTGGCGATCGTCTCCAAGCCGGCGTTCGATCCGAACGTCATGACCGGTCGGCTGACCCGGGTCGAGGAAGAGCAGATGCTCGCCGACCCGTTCAAGCCGTTCATCGACAAGACGCTGCGCCAGCACTATTACCCGGGCTCCACCTACAAGTTCGTCACCGCGCTCGCCGCGCTCGACGACGGCGTGATCGGGGAGAGCGACAAGCTCCTGTGCAAGGGCTGGCACGAGCTGGGTCGCCGCTCGTTCCGCTGCACCAAGCAGCATGGTGTCGTCGACGCGGTGCAGGCGATGGCGCAGTCGTGCAACGTCTACTACTGGCAACTCGCCGAGCGCGTCGGCATGGACCGCATGGGCAAGGTCGCGCGCGACTTCGGCTTCGGCGCGCCCACCGGGATCGGCCTGAACGGCGACGTCCCCGGCCGTGTGCCCTGGAAGGCCTGGTACGAGAAGGCCGGCGGCTTCCGCATCGGCTACACGCTCAACACCGCGGTCGGGCAGGGCGACACCGAGGTCACCGTGCTGCAGCTGGCGCTCGCCTACGCGACGCTCGCCAACGGCGGCCAGCTGTACGTGCCGCAGATCGTCGAGCGCGTCGAGACCGCCGAGGGCAAGGTGGTCGCCGAGTACCTGCCGCGCCTGCGCCGCCGCGTCGAGGTCTCCTCGCGCTCGCTGGCGGTGGTCGCGCGCGGCCTGTGGGGCACGGTGAACGATCCCAAGGGCACCGCGTTCGCGTCGCGGCTCACCACCATCGAGGTCGCGGGCAAGACCGGCACCGCGCAGGTGCGCAAGCTGCAGAAGCAGCCCGAGGGCAAGGACTGGCACCCGTACCGCGACCACGCCTGGTTCGCCGGCTACGCGCCCGCGGGAAACCCCGAGATCGCGATCGTCGTACTCATCGAGCACGGCGGCAAGGGCGGCGGCGTCGCCGCGCCGGTCGCGATGGAGATCGTCCGCAGCTACTTCGAGAACGTGGCCTCGGGCGGCAAGCCTACCGCCGTGGTGCAGGTGCCCGCGGGCGGCGACGTCAGCGCCGAGGGCGCTGACGCAGGCCACGACGACCGTCTGGGCATCGACGACGAGACCGGTGTACCCGCCGCGGTGACGCCGCCGCGGGCGCGCCCGTGACCGGCGGGGCCTCGGCCGCGCTGTTCCGCCGCGTCCGCACGCACCTCGACTGGCCGCTCATCATCTGCATGGTCCTGATCGCGACGATCGGGCTGGTGAACCTGTACTCGGCGACGCTGCACGCGCCCAAGAAGGGGCTGTTCCAGGCGCAGGTGCAGTGGATGATCGTCGGCGTGTTCTTCTTCGCCGCGGCCACGCTGCTCGACTACCGGCTGTGGCTGCGGGTCGCCTGGTGGACGCTCCTCCTCGGCCTGGTCGCGGTGGTCGCGGTGCACTTCATCGGCGTGACCGTGAAGGGCTCGCGCCGCTGGCTGGGCGTGGGCGGCATCGGCGTGCAGCCCAGCGAGTTCATCAAGCTGGCGGTGATCCTGGCGCTCGCGCGCCTGGTCCACGATCGCGGCGAGGAGCTATCGCCGCTCGCTCTCGCCGCGCGCATCGGCGCGCTGGCCGGCGCGGTGCTGCTGGTCGCCTGGCAGCCCGACCTGGGCACCGCCACGATCGTCGCGCTCATCTGCCTCACCGTGGCGCTGCTGTCGGCGCGCTCGCTCTGGCCGATCTTCGCCGGCCTGGGCGTGCTGGGCGCCTCGGTGCCGTTCCTGTGGGCCTACGTGCTGCACGACTACCAGAAGCGGCGCGTGCTCACCTTCATGGATCCGGCCGCGGATCCCTCGGGTGCCGGCTGGCACGCGCGCCAGTCGATCACCGCGGTCGGCTCGGGCCGCTGGTCGGGCAAGGGCTACACCGAGGGCACGCAGAACCAGCTCAACTTCCTGCCCGAGCACTGGAGCGACTTCCCGTTCTCGGTGTGGGCCGAAGAGTGGGGCTTCGCCGGCTCGATCGTGCTGATCGGGCTGTACGCGTTCCTCATCCTGTGGACGCTGCACGTCGCCAGCCAGGCCCGCGATCGCTTCGGCGCGACCATCTGCGCGGGCGTCGCGGCCATGCTGTTCTGGCACGTGTTCGTGAACATCGCGATGGTCACCGGGCTCGCGCCGGTGGTGGGAGTGACCTTGCCGCTGGTGAGTCATGGTGGTTCGAGTGTGCTGACGGTGTTCATCGGCCTCGGGCTGGTGGCCAGCGTGTCGATGCGCCGGTTCGCGCGTTGAGACGCGCCGTGTGGGTCGCAGCCGCGCTCGTGCTCGCGAGCGCGTGCGGCGGTGGTCGCGACGTCGGGCCCGATCTGGATCTGCTGTGTGGCGATCCCGACGGGCCCTGGGTCGCTTACCTGGAGCGCACCATCGAGTGCGCGCCCGGCGAGGCGGGCAGCTACCGGCGCCGCTACGGCCGGCTGCCCACGCACGCCGAGGTCGTCGCCGCCTGCCGCGGCAACCTCAAGCCCTACCTGGAGGACGGCACGATCGCGCCGCCCGATCCGGCGCGCCTGTCCGCGTGCCGCGCCTACCTGGCGGCCACGCCGTGCGACGTGATCGACCCGACGGAGCCGAACCCGTGCCGCGACCTGCTCGAGGGCACCGTCGGTGGCGGCAGCTACTGCGAGCGCGACGAGCAGTGCAAGGGCGACACGGCGTGCCTCGGCGGCGACGCCGACAGCTGCGGCGGCTGCAAGCCGCGCACCGCCAACGGTAACGCTTGCACGCTCGACGCCGAGTGCACGAGCGGGAGCTGCGCGGGCGATGCCTGCGCCGCGCTCGGCGGCGACGCCGCGACCTGCACCTCGTCGTCGGGTTGCACGGCGCAGCTCGTGTGCGCGGCGGTCGAGGGCGCCGGGGCCGACACCTGCGGCGCCGCGCCGGTGTGGGCGCTCGGCACCCCGTGCACGCCGGGCGACCTCTACCAGTGCAGCACCGCCGATGGCCTGCTCACGTGCGGCGCCGGCGGCACCTGCGTGGGCAAACCGTCGACCGTGCAGACCCTGCTCGAGGCGGGCGACGCCTGCGTCGCCGGCGATGCCTGTGGGCCGCTGCTCACGTGCCACACGGGCAAGTGCCGGCACGCGCCGTACACCGGCGACTGCCCCGCCTACTGAACGACGCGCCGGCGCCGGCCCCGAAAACACCGACGGCCGCCGCGGTCTCTCGCGGC
>JBKJOI010000854.1:0-4027 GCA_046595695.1 Haliangiales bacterium
CCGCACGCGCCGCACGCGCCGCACGCGCCGCACGCGCCGCACGCGCCGCACGCGCCGCACGTAGCGTTCAGAACGCCGCGGGATCCGCGGGCACGCCGTCGCACTCGCAGATGTACGCCTGAGCGTCGTCGCAGCCCTCGTCGTTGATCCCTGCGCCCACGAGCTCGACGCAGTCCTCGCCGAATCCCTGGTCGTTCGGCTCGCCGGCCGTCCACGGCAGGAAGTCGGCCGGCCCGCCGGTGACGCGCAAAAACACGCCGCCGGTGTTCCGATCGCTCACGCCGACCCAGAGGTTTGCCACGTTGGTCGCGTCGTCGAGCGCGTGCAGCTCGACCGCGTCGTCGATCACCGCCAGGTGGATGCCGGGACCGTCGCTCTCGCAGTCGGACTCGGCGTCGGTCCACGAGCTCGGGTTGTTGCGGATCCGGTAGGACGTTCGACCGTTCACGGTCGCCGGCTGGTACGGCGCCGGGCAGTTGAAGTCCACGCGCGCGTCCGCAGCCGCGCCGGCGTCAGCCGCGTCGGCTCGACCGGCGTCGGGCTCGGCGGGGGCGCCATCGGCACCCGGACCAGGCGTCAGCTCGACGCCGGCCTCGTCGAAGAAGCAACCAGCGCTTCCCATCGCCAGCGACAGTCCGAGGCACAGGCTCCGGATGGTCGCGGCGGCTATCGCCCTGGCAGCCACATCGACATCATCGCATGTGGCTGGCGACGGGCGGAGCGCCAGCCACGCCCGGACGTCTCCTCGAGCGAGCCGCTCGTCGACCTCGAGCCTACCGCCGGCGCTGCGCATCGCAGTCCAGGTAAGTTGGCATACTTCTGTTACATGGTCTTGGTTGGCAGCCGAAGCCTTGAACCGGTAACATGCTCGGGATGCGGACCGCGGCGGCGTTCTTCATCGGCCTGGCGACGACCGCCATCGCCGGCGCGTGCCACTTCGACACCGGCGGAGCCGACGGTGACGGCGGCGGCATGGCCGATGCCGCCGTCGGACTCCCCGACGCCGTGGCGCCTATCGACGCGTTCGTGCCCGTCGCTGACACGATGCAGTCCCCCGACGCGCGCGTGTGCCCGGCCGGCTACGTCGATTTGGAGGTCACCGGGACGGCCTACCGGTTCGTGCCCGGCACCATCGCCTGGCTGGCCGCCGAGCAGGCCTGTGAGGCCGAGGGCACGCACCTCATCGCCATCGACGACGTCACCGAGCAGCTGCAGATGGTGCAGCTCGTCGGCGCGAGCCCCGAGGGCGAGGTCGACCAGGTGTGGATCGGTATCAACGATCGCAAGACCGAAGGCGGCTTCCGCTTCGTCACCGGCGCCGCAGTCAGCGACGAGCAGCTGTTCTGGAACGACAACGAGCCGCTCGGCGCCGCCGACTGCGTGGCGTTCTACCGCACCAATACCCTGATTCTCGAGCGCGCGGGTCGCTACAACGACGAGAACTGCGGCACGACGCAGGTGATCGCCGGCTACATCTGCGAGTGCGACGGGATGGACGCGGATCCCGCGTCGTACTGAGGAGCGGCACCGCGGCGCCGGTACCGCCCGCCTACTGCCAGGCGTCGGGGTCGGGCACCCAGCCGTCGCATTCGCACACGTAGCGCTGCAGCACCGTCGCGCACGGCTCGTCGTTGTACTCGCCGCCGGCGAGCTCGACGCAGTCCTCGCCCAGGGCGCCCCAGTCGTTGGGCTCGCCGCTGTGCCAGGGCAGGAACCATGCGTCCTCGCCGGTGACCCAGACGAAGACGTCCTCCTGGTTCGTGTCTGTGAGGCCAACCCATACCTGCTGCCCCGAGAGCTGGTCCTCGAGCCGCTCGAGCTCGTGCTCGCCTTCGATCACGACCAGGTGTGTGCCCACGCCGTCGTCGGCGCAGTCGGCCTCGGCGCCGTACCAGTCGAGGGCGAGCAAGCCGGTGCGGTACGACGTGCCGGTGAAGCGCTCGTACGTGTAGTCCGCCGGGCAGCCCGCGGTCGCGTCGGGAAGGGCGGCGTCAGGGATCACAGCCGGGCTGGCATCGAGCATCGCGCCGCCGTCGACCATCGCATCGGCACCGGTGCGGTCGCCATCGGCATCCTCACCTGTCGGGCTCTCGTCGAAGCCGCTGCGGTCGAACTCGCACGCCGACGCCGCCAGCGCGCACGCGATGAGACCCGCTCGTAAGGAGATGCTGAGCACGACCAGGGCTTAGCATGTGCTCTCGTGTAGGGGAATGCGGTCGTTTGACAGACACAAACGAGGCGAACGAAAGCATGCACTTGGGTGTAGCGCGCCGCGTCAAACGGCCATGCCTCTGAGAGAGAACGAGTATTGAGGGTGGCGAGGCTTCAGCCGACGGGGCGCCGGATCACATGGAACGGCACCCACGCCGACGTGGGATCGTTGCCCGCCATCTCCAGGCGCGCGCGGATGCGCACCGCATGATTGGCCTGCAGTCCGTCGTAGCTGACCGGGAACGATGCGGGCAGCTGGAACCCGCCGTGGTACGGCACGGTCGCGCCATCGGCGATGTGGCCCGCCGGTGCGATCGGGAACGTCTGCGCGAACGTCGGCTTGGTTGCCACCAGATCGGCGCCGCCCGCGCCCGCGCCCTTCACGGACACCGTCTCGGTGCCCTCGACGTCGATGAAGACGCCCTGGTGCGCCACCGGCGTGCCGGCGCTGGTCGCGACCACTGACACCCAGACGTTGTCGCCCTGGAAGCCGAAGCCGACGTGGCTCTGCAGCTCGAGCTTTGCGGCCGTGCCGGTGACCGCCTGTACGCCCGCCTTCAACTTGTCGAGGAAGCTCATGGTCTCCGCATTCTATGCTAAACGGAACACCCCATGTCCTATCTGGTGCTCGCGCGGAAGTACCGGCCGCAGACGTTCGCGGAGATCGTCGGCCAGGAGCATGTGACGCGCACGATCGAGAACGCGTTCGCGCGCGGCCGCGTGCACCACGCCTTCCTGTTCTGCGGCGCGCGTGGCGTCGGCAAGACCACCGCGGCGCGCGTGCTCGCCAAGGCGCTCTGCTGCGAGAAGGGCGTGGGCGTCGCCTGTGGCGAGTGCAGCGCCTGCCTGACCATCACCGACGGCACCGCGGTCGACTACCACGAGATCGACGGCGCCTCGAACAACAGCGTCGACGACATCCGCGAGCTGCGCGACGGCGTGCGCTACCAGCCGGCCCAGCTCAAGCGCAAGGTCTACGTCATCGACGAGGTCCACATGCTCTCGGCGGCGGCGTTCAACGCGCTGCTCAAGACGCTCGAGGAGCCGCCGCCGCACGTCACCTTCATCTTCGCGACCACCGAGGTGCACAAGATCCCGGTGACCATCCTGTCGCGCTGCCAGCGCTACGACTTCAAGCTGGTGCCGACCGCGCGCCTGGTCGCGCACCTCGAGTCGATCCTGGCCAAGGAAGGCATCAGCGTCGACAAGGGCGCGGCCCAGCTGCTCGCGCGCGAGGCCGGCGGCTCGGTGCGTGACTCGCTGTCGCTCACCGATCAGGTGATCGCGTACACCGCGGGCGAGACCGTCACCGAGGCCAAGGTCGCCGAGGTGCTGGGCATCGCCGACCGTGCCCTGCTGGTGCAGCTGGCGCGCTCGGTGCTCGACGGCAACGTCCGCGGCGCGCTCGAGGGCGTCGACGCGGCCGTCGATCGCGGCGTGGATCTCTCGCACCTGGCGCGCACCTTCCTGGGCACGCTGCGCGACCTGGCGGTGGTGACGGAAGTGAAGGACCCGACCGGCCTGGTCGACGCGTCGGCTGATGAAATCGGCGTGCTGCGCGGCCTCGCCACCGGCGTGGCGCGCACGCAGATCGTCGCCTTGTTCGAGCGCTTCGCGCGCGCCTGCGAGGACATGCGCGAGTCGCCGTCGCCGCGCCTCGTGCTCGAGGTCGCGCTCATCGACATGGCGGGCTCCGAGCCACTGGCGCTGGTGAGCGAGCTGGTCGAGCGGCTGGACCTGATGGAGAAGCGGCTGCGCGCGGGCGGCGGCGGTGCCGGACCTTCGCCGGGCGGCGGGGGCGGCACGCGGACGGCGG
>JBKJOI010000988.1:0-3691 GCA_046595695.1 Haliangiales bacterium
CGCACGAAGTAGTTGTCCGCGCCGTCCTTGGAGAAGGTCAGCTGGACGGGCGGGTTGGCCTCGTACGAGAGGATGCGCATGTCGGGCGCGGTCGACGGGATGGGCACGTCCACGCCGGGCGGCAGCTCGACCAGGATGGAGCCCCAGAAGAGATCGCGGTCGGCCTGCGTCTGGCCGCCCACCGGCAACCCGGTCAGCCGCTCCTCGAAGACATACAGCATGTAGTTGTCGCGCACGCCGTCGAGCGAGCTCATGCGCTTGAAGGGCACGACCGCCGGGTTGAAGACCTCGGTGTAGTGCAGCGTGGCGTCGGCGCCGGTCGCGTAGTCGGGGCGCGCCTGGGTGTCGCGGTCGGCGCCGAAATCGTCGGTGCCGTGGACCGGCTCGCCGCTCTGAGCCGGCTGCGTCTTGGGCGGCTCGGGCACCAGCTTCTCGCCCGAGCGCACCGCGGCCGGGTTCTTGCCCGCCTGCGGGGCGCCGCCGATGGTCTTCGGGCCGGTCTTGCCCGGCTCGCCGCCGCCGCCGGCGGGCCGGGGCGGCGCGACGTACTCGTGCAGCAGCGGCTCGTTCGAGCCGGCGCCGGGTTCGTCGCCGGTGCCGTCGGCGGACGCGCCCGGGTCGGGCGTCGGGCTCCACTGCGCGAGCGCCGCCGTCGCCGAGCCGCCCACGAGCATCGCCGCTACCAGCACGATCCTGCGAAGCGGCGACACGGTACGCATGTGACTGGATTGTACGTCAGGCGGGCGCGCCGGCTACTTCGACATGTACGGGCGCGCCTGGACGATCCAGACCTCGTCGCCCACCAGCACCCACTCGATGTCGAGCGGGTAGGCCGCCGAGAACAGCGGGATCAGTTTCTTGCACGCCATCGCCAGCGCGTACGCGCGGTACTCCGACAGGATGACGCCCTTGTTGTCGTTGGGCACCTCCTTGAGCCCGCCGGTCTTCTCGTCGAAGACCAGCATGGTCGGATCGTCGGAGCGCGAGACGATCTTGGTGCCGTAGTTCGAGGTGTCGAAGATCACCTGCTCGGGCACGGTCGTGCCGGCGACGACGCGCTGGCCCTGGCCGCGCTTGGCGTTGATCGTGTAGGAGCTCTTGTCGTCGGGATCGTAGATGTTCTTGGTGATGAGCACGCCCGCGGCGGTCGCGTTCACGCCGATCTGCACCAGGACGCCCGCGTAGACGTAGCGGTGGTCGATGCCGAAGAGCGCGCGCTCCTCGACGGCGGTGAAGTTCCACACCGAGCCCCAGACCTTCTTGACCGCCGCGCCGAGCGCGTCCTTCTCCTTCACGTTGGCCACCGTGTCGTAGAGGCCGGCGCCGTTGAAGCCCTCGAGGTCCTCGGCGTTCGTCGACGAGCGCACGAACACGCCCTTGCCGCCGAGCTCCTGCTGCACCTTGGTCCACAGCGTCTCGAGCAGCGCGGCGTCGATGGGCGCGGCGTTGATCTCCTCGCGCAGCTTCTGCGCCGACTCCTTGCGGAACGCGCCGTCCTTGGCCCAGCGCGCGTCCTTCAGGAGCGCGTCGACCTTCTTGTCGATGCCGTGCCGGGCCAGGTGCTGCTGGTAGAAGGTGAACGGGATGCCGAAGCCGTCGGGCACGTTGACGCCCGGGTTCCGGCTGACGATCTCGCCCAGGTTCGCGGTCTTGGCGCCGTAGATCACGGTGTCCTTCGCCCGGATCTTGTTCAGGTGGCGGAAGTCCTTGGTCTTGAGGTCCGCCTTCGGGATCTTGACCGTCCGCGTCGCCTGCTGGCGCGCCTTCCATGCCTTCACCTCGGCAGGCTTGGCCTCGCGCAGCGTGTAGGCGATGTCCTTGACCTCGAGCACGACGACCTTGCCGTCGAGCGCGGCGTGCTTCACCGCGCCGTCCTTGATGCCCGCGTTGGGGATGTTCCAGGTCTTGGCGCGCAGGTTCACGTGCGAGAGCGGCGTCGAGAACACCGTCGAGACGATGCCCGAGACCGGCGTGATGTCGGGGAAGCTCTCCTGCAGCATCACGATCTGGTCGCGCTCGAACACCAGGGTCTCGAACCTGGTGCCGGGTGGCACGATCCGCAGCACGCCGGTGGCGACGCCGTTGTTGAAGCTCTGGTAGTTGGCCAGCTTGTAGATCTTGTCGTTGGTGGTCGTCGGGACATCGGCGAGCTCGGCGAGCAGCTGCTCCTGCGCCGGCGAGTCGGGGCGGAACTTGAGCTTCGCGCCCTGGAAGAAGGTCTCGAGCAGCTTCTTGCGCGCGCGCCGCAGCTCCTTGGGCCGGATGCCGTCGCCCTCCCAGAAGGAGAACGTCCACTCGTCGATCTTGAGGTGGTGGGTGACGTAGCCGAGGATGAAGCGCGGCTTCACCGCATCGTAGTTCTTGATGAACTCGATGAGCGCGTCGTTGGTGATCGGCTTCTTGTAGATGACCTGGAAGACGAAGTCGGTGTGCAGCCGGTACAGGTTGACGTCGAAGAAGTAGATCTCGTTGGTCTTGAGATCGATCACGTACTTGCCGAAGGTGTCGGAGCCGAGCGTGCGCGAGTAGGTTGTCCACGCCTTGTCGTCCTTGAGGTCGCGCACGAACGGGCGCGACGATTCGCCGCCGGGTCCGGGCGGCGACGCGGGGCCGGCGTCGGCGAGCGGACCGGGGTCGCCGGCGCTGCCGCCGGTCGGCGCGGCATCGGCGAGGGACGGGTCGGGGGGCACCGCGACGACGCCGGCGTCGGCCGGGCCGGGCCGGGGCCGTGCGTCACCGCCGTGGCCGGAGGCGCCGCACGCGGCGAGCCCGAGCGCGCCCAGCAGGCAGGCGAGGACGGTCGTGAGGAACGGGCGGTGCGCGAGCGATCGGTGTGTGTGCATGTCGTAGGCCCCTGGGGCCGGCATCGTACACCGGCGGCTGCTCTCGTCGCACGGCGGCGGTGTGTCGGATGCCGCACGGCGGCGGCAACCGGTAACGACGCACGAGCGCGACCGGGGGGTTCCGTGGCAGATTGTCGCCGTGAAGGTCTTTCTCTTCCGTCACTCGCGAGCGGTCGACGAGACCGCGACCCTTGCCGACGATTTTCGCTACTTGAGCGCCGCGGGGAGACGGCGCGCGCGCGAGGTCGGCGCTCGTCTGGCGAAGGAAGGCGTGCACTTCGACGCCGTGCTATCGAGCCCGCTGGTGCGCGCCATCCAGACCGCCGAGCTGGTCGCTGATCGCGTCGGCTTCCTCGGTGAGATCGAGGCGCTGCCGCGGCTGGCGCCCGGCGTGCCGACGCGGCTGGCGGCGCAGGAGTTCGCCTCGCGCGGCGTCGCCGTGGCGGTCTTCGGCCACTCGCCGGGGATCTCCGACATCGGCGCCTACCTGTGCAGCCGGCCGGCGTTCCCGGGCCTCAAGCCCGGGCAGGGCGCGTTGATCGAGGACGGCAAGCCGATCTGGTGGATCGATCCCGACACGCTGGTGCTCGAGCGGTTGCTGCTCGCGTGAGCGCGCTGCTGCCCGACCGGGTGCAGCTCGACGAACGACAACGCCTGCGGACCGGTCACGGACTGCGACGGCGGCATACCCATGGACGGCGGCCTGGGCTGTTCCGCGTCCTGATCTGGTCCCGGGCGGCGCCCGGTGAGCACGATCCGCGCCGCGCTGCGTATCCTGGCCCATGCGAGTGCTCGTTGGAATGATGGTGATCGGCGCCTACGCGCAGGCGGCGCCGGTCGAAGCGGCG
>JBKJOI010000010.1:0-5657 GCA_046595695.1 Haliangiales bacterium
CGACGCCTCGCGGCGCGCGCGCGTGAGCTGGTCGTAGAACTCGGCATCCTCGAAGTGGCGGAGCTCGAGCGTGAGCGCCTTCTCGAGGATCCCGGCGTTGATGTCGAGCGACATGCGCGCGCCGAGCAACCCGCGCACCAGCCCCAAGAGCCGCGTCGTCAGCGCCAGCAGCGCCACCGCGCCCAGCTCGACCAGCACCCAGCGCAGCGTGGCGTCGTGCGAGCCGGCGACCACCGCGTCGACGATCAGCTTGCCGACCCAGACCATGCCGACCGGCAGGCCGGCGACCGCGAGGGTCAGCAGGCCGAGCAGCACGGTGGCGCGCGGCGAGCTCTTCCACACCAGCGCCAGGGTCCTGGGCGTGTGGGCGAAGCTCTCGCGGAGGGCGGAGAAGGCGCGCATCGGGTGAGCTTCGATGCAGACGGTAACACGCAGGCGTCAACGTCGCGTCCGGCCCGGCGCGCCTCGTGGCATGATGCGCGCATGCGAAGCCTGAGCATGCATAGCGTCCTCCTCGGTGCGGGCGCCCTGGCCGTGCTGCTCGTCTGCGGCTGCGATCCGCGCGTCGAGCCCGCCACCGGCGAGGCCATGGCCGCCGCGCCCGGCGTGCTGCCCTCGGCCGAGGGTGAGAGCTGCGGCACCACCACGCACTGCGCGGGCGGCCTGCGCTGCGTCGAGCAGGTGTGTCGGCCGCAAAAGGTGTCGCGCCTGGGCGACTACTACCAGGCGCTCGGTCATGCGGCGCTCGGCCGCGGCGAGGCCGGCGCGGCCAGCGAGGCCTTCGGCAAGGCGATCGGCGCCTACGAATCGGACAAGCTCGCGGTGCCGGCGGCGCTGCTGTGCGACTCGGGCGTGGCGCTCCGGCGCAAGAAGGGCGACGCCAAGGCCGCCGAGCAGGCCGCGCGTTTCCTGCACCGCTGCGTGATCACCGCGGTGCCCGGCTCGGTCGATTACCGGCTCGGCATGAGCGAGCTCGCGGCGCTCGACGGCGAGGGCCTCGAGCCGTCGCTCCTGTCGAAGGACGAGCCCGGCGACATGTACCTGAGCCGGCCGGCCTCCAGGCCGGTGGGCGAGGCCAAGCTCGAGATCGCGCCCGGCCCGACGCCCGCGCGCGACAAGGGCTACGCCGCGTTCCTCGAGCGCGCGCCGGGAGCGCGCCCGGCGCTCCTGCGCTGCTGGGAGACCTGGACCGCCGCGGCGCAGAAGCCGCTCCTGTCGGTGACCGTGGACCTCAAGTACCGCCAGACCCTCGGCGACGACGACATCGTGGTCGCCGCCAAGCTCGACGTGCTGGCCCCGCCGGGCGCGCCGGCGGGCGGCGCCGACGGTGCGGCGCTGGCCTGCGTGCGCGCCGCGCTCGCGCCGATCGCCGAGGAGCTCGGCAAGGATCGCGGCGCCTCGAGCGGCAACTGGCAGGGCAACGTCGTCGTCATGGTGCAGAGCCCGTAGAGGGCCGCGCGCGGCCGGCCCCGGCTACGCGGTCGCGGCGACCGGCTTGCGCCGCTTGAGCGGCACGAGCTCGGGATGCGCGGGCGTGCGATTCGCGAGCTGGCCGCAGGCGGCGTCGATGTCGTCGCCGCGCGGCGTGCGCACGTAGACCGGCAGGCCGAGCCGACGGACCTCGTGCTGGAAGGACTCGATGGCCTCGGCCGTGGGCCGCTGGTAGCTCGCCAGCGGGTGCGGGTTGAACGGGATCACGTTGATCTTGCACGGGAAGCCGCGCAGCAGCCGGGCCAGGCGCGTGGCGTCCTCGCGGCTGTCGTTCACGCCCGCGAGCAGCACGTACTCGAAGGTGACGCGCCGGCGCCGCTCGAGCGGGTAGGCCTTCACCGCGCCCAGCAGCCGCTCCAGGTTGTACTTCTTGTTGATGGGCATGACGACGTCGCGCACGGCGTCGGTGGTGGCGTTCAGCGAGATGGCCAGGCCGACGCCCAGGTCCTCGTGGCCGAGCTTCTCGATCGCGGGCACCAGGCCGGCGGTGCTGATGGTGATGCGCCGCGCCGATAGCCCCGCGCCCAGATCGTGGTTGAGCAGGCGCACCGACTTCACCACGTTGGCGTAGTTGTGCATGGGCTCGCCCATGCCCATGTAGACCAGGTTGGTGATGCGCCGACCCGGCTCGACCTGGGCGAGCAGCGCGCGCGCCCGGTACACCTGGTCGACGATCTCGCCGGCCGACAGGTTGCGCGCGAAGCCCAGCTTCGCGGTCGCGCAGAAGTCGCAGTCGAGGGCGCAGCCGACCTGCGACGAGATGCACTGGGTCATCTTCAAGTGCTCGCCGTCGCCGTCGGGGATGAGCACGCTCTCGATGGCGTAGCCATCGTGGGTCATGAGCCGCAGCTTGCGCGTGCCGTCCTTGGAGGTCTGCACCTCGTCGACGCGCAGCGAGCTCACCGCGGCGGCGGCGGCCAGCTTGTCGCGCGACGAGCGCGACAGGTTGGTCATCTCGTCCCAGGAGGTGGCGCCGTGCATGTGCAGCCAGCGGAAAACCTGCTCGCCGCGGAAGCGCGTCTCGCCCAGGCTCACGGCCAGATCGGCGAGCTCCTCCAGCGTCATGTCACGTGCTTCACGCATGCTTCTTCCGTCTCGAACGAGAACCTATAGCACGAGGGCCGACGCGCCGCGAGCCATCAGGCGGCCGCCCGGTGGCCCAGCTCGCCCCCGTAGACCCAGTACTACTGGGCGCGGGCGGTCGTCGCGATGTCGGCGCCGCTGAAGAAGAACGCGATCTCCTGCTTCGCGGTCTCCGGGGCGTCCGAGCCGTGCACGGCGTTGCGCTCGATGTCGGTGCCGAAGCTGGCGCGGATGGTGCCCGCTTCAGCCTTCTTGCTGTCGGTGGCGCCCATGATCTCGCGGTTCTTGGCGACCGCGTTCTCGCCCTCGAGCACCTGCACGACCACGGGGCCCTCGGTCATGAACTTGACCAGGTCGGGGAAGAACTTGCGCTCGCGGTGGACGCCGTAGAAGGCCTCGGCCTGGCCGGTGGTGAGGCGCACCATGCGCTGCGCGACGACCCGGAGGCCGCCGGCCTCGAGCAGGGCAACGACGCCGCCGATGCTGTTCTTGGCGACCGCGTCAGGCTTGATGATGGAGAACGTGCGTTCGATGGCCATGGTGAAGAACTCCTTGAGTGCGCGCGGGTTTACGGCGAGGCGGGGGGCAAGTCAAGGGGAAGCTCACGTCGTGCCCGGGTCGCGCCTACGAGTGCCCGTTGCGTTCGGATAGCCTAGACAACCTGTATAGGCAATCTGGCGACCGCGATCGGTGCACGCCCGCCGCGGGCTGCAACGCCGCGATCTCTGGGCATCTGGCGCCTGGGCGCCGGTTGGCTCGGCGCTTGCTCCAGAAGGGTGCACAGGAGAATCGCTCATGAACAAGCTCGCCGCCACGTTGTTGCTCGCCGCTTCGCTCGTCGTTCCAGCCTTTGCGGTCGCCGGATACAAGCAGTCTACCGAGGTGACGTTCGTGACCACTGGTAACGTCGTCAGGGTGCGCGGCGTGCTCAGTGCAGCAGCCAATAGCGCGGACAACGTGCAGTACATCGGCTGCCAGAACGGCAAGGAGTTCTCGTACTGCATGGGGCGCAATGCCGCCGGCCTCACCAAGATGTGCAGCAACGGCAGCCTGGGTGCCATGGAGGTCATGGCCTCGCTGACGGCGGCCTCGTACCTCGATTTCACCGCGTCGGCAGGCACGTGCACCAAGGTCGAAGCCTCGACCAACTCGATGTACATCGCGCCGGTGATCGACAACTCGGCGCCCATCAATCCCCCGCCGCTGGGACCGGCGCTGCCGTGAGCGTGGCTCGGTTCGCGCCCTATGCGCTGTGCATCGCGCTCGGCCTGGGCCTGGGTAGCGTCGTCGCCGGCCAGCCCTTCCGGCCCTCACCGACGAGGGCTGCGGTCGTGGCCGAGGGTGATGCGGAGCGCCGCTCGTCGCTCACCCGTGCCGACGTCGAGAGCGTCGTCCGTCAAGAGCTGGCGAGAGGTCGAGGCGTGCGGGCTCCGGACGGTGTGAGCGTGGCGGCACCGGCGAACGAGGCGGCCGCCGAACCCGCTGCCGAGCCACCCATCGAGATCATCCAGCAGGCTGAGCGCGCCACGCTGGTGCTCGACCGAGCCCTGGCGCGCGGCGTGTGGACCGAGGAGGACGTGCAGGCGATGCACGAACAGATCGATGGGCTGCCGGCCGCCCAGGCCGTGCCGATCGTCACGCGCATGGCCGACGCCGTGAACCGCGGGGCGCTCGAGCTCACGACGCGGGGCCTGCCACTCTGAAGGCGCGACCTGCGCCGGTCACGCCTTCTTCGGCGAGGCCATCCACACGCCCGCGATCACCAGCGCCGCGCCGGTCAGCTGCACGACGGTCAGGTGCTCGCCCAGGAAGACGACGCCGAGCGCGATCGTGATCACCGGGCCGATCGCGGAGAGCATCGCGGCGCGGCTGGCGCCGATGCGCGCGATGCCTGCGGACAACAGATAGACCGGCAGCACCGTGGAGAAGAAGCCCATGGCGGCGCCGTAGGCGAGCGCCGTGGGCGGCACGTGCAGCGCGGCGAGCGGGCGCGTGATCGCGAACTGCAGCAGCACCGCGCTCGTGGACACCAGCATGACCAGCGTGGTGAAGCGCTGCGCGCCCAGGCGCCCGATCAGCCGGCCCGAGCCGATGATGTAGGCCGAGTAGGTGAGGGTGCTCGCGAGCACGAGCAGGCTGCCGCGCCAGAGGTCCTTCTGCGCGCCGCCCATGTCCCGGGCGAAGACGAGCGCGATGCCAGCGTAGCTGACCAGCAGCGCGAGCACGACCTTGGCGGTCAGGCGCTGGCCCAGGAAGATCGCCGAGAGCAGCACCACGAAGGTCGGGTAGAGGAAGAGGATCAGCCGCTCGAGCGCCGCGGTGATGTACTGCAGGCCCATGAAGTCGAACAGGCTCGACAGGTAGTAGCCGAGCAGGCCGAGGAGGACGACCAGGCCGGCGTCCGCGCGGGAGATCCGGTACGAGCCGACGCCCTGGCGCAGGATGGTGGCCAGGAAGAATGGCAGCGCGAACAGCATGCGCAGCGCGAGGGCGGTGGTCGAGTCGACGCCCTCGCGGTAGGTCAGCTTGACGAAGATGGCCTTCGACGCGAAGCCGGTGGCCGAGAGCAGGATGAACAGGGCGCCGACGGTGGCGCGGCTGGGGTCGTAGGCGGGGGATGGCCCCGGGGCAGGGTCGGGGTCGGGCACGGCGCGGGCGCTAGAGGACGGAGGCGAGCGTCTTGCCCATGTCGGCGGGCGTGGGCGCGACCTTGATGCCCGCGTCCTTCATGGCCGCGATCTTGCTGGCCGCGTCACCGGTGCCGCCCGAGATGATCGCGCCGGCGTGGCCCATGCGCTTGCCGGGCGGGGCGGTCTGGCCGCCGATGAAGCCGGCGACCGGCTTCTTGACGTGCTCCTTGATGAAGCGCGCCGCGCGCTCCTCCGAGTCGCCGCCGATCTCGCCGATCATCATGATCGCGCGGGTCTTGGGGTCGGCGTTGAAGAGCATGATGGCCTCGATGAAGTCCATGCCCTTGACCGGATCGCCGCCGATGCCGATCGCGTTCTTGGCGACGGCGTCGGGCTTGATGATCGAGAACGTTCGTTCGATGGCCATGTCAGTGCTTCCTGTGGGGGGAGGGG
>JBKJOI010000382.1:0-14660 GCA_046595695.1 Haliangiales bacterium
GGCGGGCAGCGTGCGCATCGACGGCCACGACGTGCGCGAGCTCGATCCGTCCTGGTTGCGCCGCCAGATCGGCACCGTCGCCCAGGAGCCGATCCTGTTCTCGACGAGCATCGCCGACAACATCCGCTACGGCCGCCCCGACGCCACGCGCGCCGAGATCGAGGCCGCCGCCCGCGCCGCCAACGCCGACACCTTCGTGCGCGGCTTCCCCGACGGCTATGACACGCTGGTCGGCGAGCGCGGCATCCAGCTCTCGGGCGGGCAGAAACAGCGCGTCGCGATCGCGCGCGCCGTGCTCAAGGATCCGCGCCTGCTCGTCCTCGACGAGGCCACCTCCGCCCTCGACGCCGAGTCCGAGCACCTGGTCAAGGAAGCCCTCGATCGCCTCATGCGCGGCCGCACCACCCTGGTCATCGCGCACCGCCTCTCCACCGTACGCGACGCCGATCGCGTCGCCGTGCTCGAGAACGGCCAGGTCGTCGAGACCGGCCGCCACGACGATCTGGTCGCGCGCGGTGGCCTCTACCGCAAGCTGGTGGAGCGCCAGGTCGAGGGGCTGGCGTAACGCGGGGCGCGCAGTCGCCGTGCTACCTCAGCACGCGCTGGAAGAGCTCGAGGGCGGTCTGGATGCCCCAGCGCGCGAGCTCGGGGTCGTAGCGCGGCCCCTCGTCGCGCAAGAAGGCGTGCTGCGCGTTGACCTCGTGCCAGGCGAAGGTCGTGCCCGCGAGGGCGAGCGTGCGCCGGATGAGCGCGCGGCCGTCCTCGGGGATGTGCGGATCCTGGCGGCCCCAGACCATGATCAGCTCGCCGCGCACGTCCCGCACGCGCGCGAGCGAGTCGTCGCCGCCCGCGCCGAGCGAGCCCTTGTGCAGGTCGGTGGCATAGAAGCACGCGGTCGCCGCGACGCGCGCGTCGAGCGCCGCGCGGTAGGCGAGGTGGCCGCCGATGCAGACGCCGATGGCACCCACGCGGCCGGTCGTGCCGGTCTCCGCCGCGAGCAGGTGATCGATCGCCGCGGCCGCGTCAGCGTCGTACGCCGCGATCGGCTTGCCGAGCTTGTCGGCGTTGCCGCGCGCGGTGCCCGCCGGGTCATACGCGAGCACGGTGCCCGGGGCCTCGAGGTCGTGGAAGATCTCGGGCACCGCGACGACGAAGCCGTGGCCGGCGAACAGGGCGGCGAGGCGTGCGATCGGCCCGGTGCGCTGGTAGATCTCGGAGAACAGCACGAGGCCGGGGAAGCGCTTGCCGGCGGGCGCGCCGCCGGGCACGCCGGGCGCGGGCCGGTAGACGTAGGTGCGCATGGGCCCGCTCGGCGTGGGCAGGTCGACCGATGACTCGATGAAGATCACGGTGGCTCGGATGGTAACAGACGCCGCCGAGCCCGGCCCCGCGCCCAGGCCTGCGCACGCGCCAGCTCGTCAGGGTGGAAGAACACCGGCCACACCGCGAGCACGCCAAAGGGGAAGATACCGAGCCGCATGGTCACCGCGATGCCCAGGTGGAAGCCGAGCCCGGTGACCAGCCAGACCCAGCGCAGGCGCAGCCGGTTCGACAGCCGCCGCACCCGCCCGGGGGGATCGCGGGTCGCGTGCAGCCAGGTCACCAGCAGGAACCCGGCCGCGCCCCACTCGAAGGCCATGGTCGCCACCGTGGCGACCTGGGTCAGCGGGTACAGGCTGGCCACCCAGGCGCCGTCCCAGCGAGCGAAGTGCGGATCCGAGAGGATGCTGCCCAGCGCCGAGAAGCCACCCAGCGGGCCCCACGCCGGATCCTGCTTGGCGATCGCCGCGGAGAAGTACATCCACACCAGCTGGGCGAACAGGAGGTAGCGCGGCCACGCGGGCACCAGCTCGGGCGCCGGCCGGCCGAGGCGTCCTCGCACCCACGCATCCACCGACCAGCGCGCGTTCGCGCCCGAGAACGCGAGCACGAAGACGACGATGCGCAGCAGGATGTCGATCCCGCGATCCGAGTCAGGCGCCATCATCGCCAGCTGCGCCGACGCCAGCACGAACCCGAGCGCCGCCACGCGCGTGAGCGCGCCCACGAGCAGCAGGAACGCACAGCCGGTCGCGACCGCCCACACCAGGCGCGCCGTCTCGGGTGACGCGCCCAGCCAGCGCACCGTGGCCGGCGCGTTGCCGCCGATCGCGCCGTAGCCCAGGCCCATCGGCGGCGGCGCCCAGACCGCCTCGACGAGGCCGAGCGCGCCGGCGGTCAGGTAGTCGGCGAGCAGCGCCGCCGCGACCAGGATACGCACGAGCGCGAGCACCGTGGGTGGCTCGCGCCGATCCCAGAGCGCGACGTACGCGGCGATCACCGGCGCGGCTCCGCAGGCCGCCGGCGACTCTGCACGTAGATGAACTCGCCGGTGGCGCCGGTGGTGCCCGCGCGCGGATCGATCGCGAGCCGCTCCATGCGCACGCGCACCTCCTGGAAGCGCGGCTCGCGCGCGAACATCGTGCGCGCCACCCAGGTGACGAAGTGCGGGTAGGCGCCGCGCGCGTTGCGCGTGCCCGGGTTCCAGGCGCCGCGAACGCGCCGGTACTCGAGCTCGTCGCCGAGCACGGTGTGCACCGGATCGTGCGGCCGGTAGAGCAGCTCCCACGGGGCGACAGGACCCTCGCGCGCCTCGATCCACATGCGGAAGCGATCGCGGTTGGCGACCGGGAAGAGCCGCCAGCCCTGGGTGAAGCGCAGGCCGTCGCGGATGGGCCGGAACGGCGTCATGACGGTGCGCTGCAGGCGCGCGACCGAGCCCGCCGCGGCGGCCAGCGCGGGCGTCACCGCGTCGTCGTCGGGCACGCGCCTGCCGCGCAGCGGACAGCCGTCGACGAGACCGACCCCGATCGTCGCGGTGATCAGCGCGGCACGCGCCGCCGGCCAGAGCTTCACGGCGAGATTGTACATACGAACGGGCGCGGCTTGGCCGCGGCGGGCAGCTCCGTGCGCGTGGTCACGATCTCGGGGCGCGCGAAGCCCAGGCGCACCAGGGTGCGGCGCAGCCGCAGCGCGAGCAACTCGGCGCCCATCGGCACCTCGCCGCCCAGGCGCAGCTCGAAGCGCTCGCGCCCGACCTGAGCCAGCTCGAAGCGCACCAGCGGCAGGTCCTTGAACAGCCAGGACAGCGCCCACGCGTCGACCTCGTGGCCGTCGGGCGCGAGGAAGACGCACGGGTGGCGACCGGTGAAGCCGATGAGGCTGCGGCCGCGCACGCCGCAGCTGCAGACGCCGTCCACGACCTCGCCGCGATCGCCGGTCGCGTAGCGCAGGAGCGGCAGCGGGCTGTCACGCAGGCGCGTGACCACGAGCTCACCGTCCACCGCCTCGACGAAGACGTCCGGGTGCAGCACATGGAAGCGCCCGGGCTCGCGCAGGCACTCCCAGGCGATCGGCCCGGTCTCGGTCGTGGCGAAGTAGTTGACGAGCGGCGCGGCGAGCGCGGCGGTCGCGGCGGCGCGCAAGGACGGCGCCAGATGCTGCGCGGACGACAGCACGAGCTGCGCGCGCGGCGCGGTGGCGGCGGCATTGCCATGGCTCAGGAGCCAGTGCAGGCCCGCGGGATCGGTGGACAGCACCGCCGGTCGCACGCGCGCGAGCCTTTGCGCCGCGCCCGGGCGCACCGTCGAGACACGGTGCAGCGCACCGCCGCCGAGCTGGGGCGCGCGCACCGAGTACTCGAGGCCGCCGGGCAGCGCGCACAGCAGCACCAGGCGCGGGCGCTCGGGCAGGACGACCCCGAGGTGCTCGATCCAGAAGCGGATCACCGCCCACGTGTGCACCCCGTCGTAGCCCGAGCGCACCACCAGCAGCGCCTGGCCGGACGTGCCCGAGCTGGTCGCGACGTGCAGCCCGGGATCACCGTCGTGATCGAACATCGTGGTCCACGCGCGCGCATAGGCGTCACGGTCGAGCACCGGGAGGTGGCGCAGATCATCGAGGCTGCTCAGGTCCTCGGGCGAGCCACCGAGCGCGCGCAGGCGAGCCGTCCAGTAGGGCACCCGCCACAGCCGGCGCCGCAGGGTCGCGAGCCGCGCGGCCACGACGCCGTCAGGGCGATCCTCCGGGCCCGCGCGCACGCCACGCACGAGCGCCGCCGCACCCGCCGCGATCGCCGGCAGATGGCGCGCACGCACCTCGGCGCGCCGCTCGACGCGCACGCCGACGCCGAGCAGCCGCTGCTCCTCGGCCCACGGCAACGGCAGGAGCGGATCCGGATCCGGGCTCGCGCCGCGCCGGGCGTCGTTGCCGGGTCGGTCGTTCACGTCGCGGCCCCGGTCGCGGCCCCCGCGAACTTCGCGTGCACGTGCGTGCTCGGGCAATCGGCACACGACGCCGCGCGCGACGTTGCTCGCGCCGCCGCCCAGCGCGCCGGCAGCGCGTCGAGATCTTCGCCGCGTCGCAGCTCGGCGATCGGTACGCCGTACGCCGACTCCGCCGCGGTGAAGCTGCACGGGGCCACGCGGCCGTCGACCTCGACGAACCAGAAGCTCGTCCCCGGCGCGCAGTCCTCGACGCCGAGCGGCGTGCCCACCGCGCTCGCGCGCAGGCGGGTCAGGTACGAGCCCGAGCCGCGCACGGCCAGCCCGCGCGCCGCGGCGGCCGCGCGGATCGCCGGCAACTGCGCGGCGAAGCGCTCGACGTCCTCGCCGCGCAGCCGGTTGGCCGGGAAGAACTCGGGCCGATCGTTTCCGCCCAGGGCATTGAAGGTGAGCTCGTCGGCGCCGGCGGAGGCCACGAGCTCGCAGAGCTCGCCGAACGCGTCCACGTTCCGCCGCAGCAGCACCGTGTTCACGCGCACGAGCGGAGCGTGTCCTCCGCCGCTGCCGCGCTCGGCGCGCAGCTCGCGGATCGCCCGCAGCACCAGCTCACCGAGCCCGGCGCGGCCGCGTAGCTCGTCGTGCAGCCGCGGCGGACCGTCGAGCGAAACGGTGATCTCGTCGAGGGCGTCCGTGACCCAGCGCAGCCTTCGCCGATCCGCGAGCCCGCGCCCGTTCGTCGTCAGCGCCATCCCCAGCCCCGGCTCGCGCGCCCGCAGCGCCTGGGTCGCGGCCGCGAGCCCCGGCCACAGGAGTGGCTCTCCGCCCAGCCAGGACACCATCGCCGCGCGACCGCTTGCACGCGCCCAGGCGCCGACCAGCGCGCCGAAGCGCACCGCCTCGTCCACCTCGAGCTCGCGCCGCGTGCGCCTGAGCCGCACGTCGAACGCGCAGAACGCGCACGCGGTGTCGCAGCGTTCGGTCGCGCGCCACACCAGCACGAGCCGCGGAATCGTCATGGCGCAGCCGCATCATGACACGGCACGCAAACGCCCCAGGTTCGTTTCTGTGCCTTCACTGGAGCGATTCGGGCCACGCCCCCGAAAACCCGGAACGCATGATGGCCTCGTTGCACAGGAGGCAGATCATGCGTCGAGCACACGGGTTTCACCCCCTCTTCGCCGCGACGCTCGCGGCGATCCTCGGGCTCGCCCTCGCAGGCTGTCCCACCACCGGGCAAGTCGGCGCCGGCGACGATGACGACGACGACGACCAGCCGCGCCCCGACGCCTCGATCGATCCGTTCGAGCCCGACGCCGAGCCCGACGACCCCGACCAGCCCGACGCCGAGCCCGACGACCCCGACCAGCCCGACGCCGGCCCCGTCAACCCGGTCGACGGCCTGGGCGCGTGGACCGGCAACGACAACGTGCCCGCGTCGCAGAGCCCGCCCTTCGGCATCCCGGTCAACAAGGCGCCGCAGTTCGTGTCGATCGGCTTCGACGACAACGCCTACTCCGGCCTCGAGGGCACGAACGGCACCGGCGGCATGACCTGGGCCACCGACATGATCAAGGGCCGCAGCAACCCCGCCGGTTCGGGCAACGCGGGCAGCTACGACGGTGAGCCGGCCAGCCTCACCTTCTACCTGACGTCCACGTACATCGCGATGTGGATCTCGGAGAGCCCGACCTACGTGAAGCGCGCGTGGCACCAAGCCTACGTCGACGGCAACGAGATCGGCAACCACACCAATGGCCACCTGCACGGCGCCGACTTCTCGGGCGGCCAGTGGATGACCGAGATCCAGATGTGCATCGACTGGGTGTCCAAGCCCTTCGATCCCAACGAGTCGAACTTCTCGCCCGACAACAGCAAGGGCGCCGGCGTGCCCACGAACCAGCTCTACGGCTTCCGCACGCCCTTCCTCGAGTACAACGACGCGACCCTCGCGACCGTGAAGGCGCTCGACTTCTGGTACGACTGCAGCATCGAGGACGGCTTCCAGTACGACCACGACGGCAAGAACTACGTGTGGCCGTACACCCTCGACAACGGCAGCGCCGGCCACGACGTGCTGGTCGAGTGGGGCTCCAAGCAGCCGATCACGCCGCACCCGGGCCTGTGGGAGCTGCCGGTCCACCCGGTGATCGTCCCGCCCGACGACAAGTGCGCGCAGTACGGCGTCGCGCCCGGCCTGCGCAACCGGCTCAAGCTCATCCAGAGCTGGTTCGACACCGAGGCCGGCAAGATCACCGGTTTCGACTACAACCTCTGGGTCTCCTTCAAGATGACCAAGGCCGAGTGGCTCGCCGTCATGAAGTACACCCTCGACCTGCGGCTCGCAGGCAACCGCGCGCCCTTCATGGTCGGCGCGCACACCGACTACTACTCGAGCAAGTACACCGCCGCGCCAGCCTCGACGCCGCAGGAACGCCAGGACGCGATGGAAGAGTTCATCGACTACGCGCTATCGAAGCCACAGGTCCGCGTGGTCTCGAACAAGCAGATCCTCGACTGGGTCCGCAATCCGACGCCGCTGCCGTGACCCGATCGACGCTGGTCCCCGCTCTCTAGTGGTCGGAGGCAGTCCATGAGGAACGCACGCCAGCACGCTCTCGCCGTTGTCGCGTCCGCCGCGGCGCTGGGGCTCACGCTCACCGCCAGCGCCTGTGACCCTTCGTCGCTCGGTGGCGACGACGACACCAGCGACGACGACGACGACGGTCCCGGCGTCGACAGCGGCCCCGACCAGCCGCGCCCCGACGGCGGCCCCGTGCCCGACGAAGGCGGCCTGGGCGCGTGGACCGGCGACGACAACGTCGCGCCGTCGGCGAGCCCGCCGTTCGGGATCCCGGTCGACCGCGTGCCGCAGTTCCTGGCCCTCGGCTTCGACGACAACGCGTACTCCGGCCTCGAGGGCTCGAACGGCACCGGCGGCATGGCCTGGGCGACCGACATGATCAAGGGCCGCACCAACCCGGCGGGCGCGGGCAACCCAGGCAGCTACGACGGCGCGCCCGCCAGCCTGTCCTTCTACCTGACCTCGGTCTACGCGGGCACCTGGACCGCCGAGAGCCCGACCTACGTGAAGCGCGCCTGGAACAAGGCGTACACCGACGGCAACGAGATCGGCAACCACACGCACAACCACGCGCACGGCGCCGCCTTCGCCGACGCGCAGTGGGACACCGAGATCGCCACGTGCATCGACTGGGTGAGCAAGCCCTTCGATCCCGCCGAGGTGAACTTCTCGCCCGACGACACCAAGGGCGCGGGCGTGCCGCGCAACCAGCTCTACGGCTTCCGCACGCCCTTCCTCGAGTATAACGACGCGACCCTCGCCGCCGTGAAGGATCACGACTTCTGGTACGACTGCAGCATCGAGGACGGCTTCCAGTACGAGCACGACGGCACGAACTACTTCTGGCCCTACACCCTCGACGACGGCAGCCCCGGCCACGACGTGCTGGTCGAGTGGGGCTCCAAGCAGCCGATCACGCCGCACCCGGGCCTGTGGGAGCTGCCGGTCCACCCGGTCATCGTCCCGCCCGACGACAAGTGCGCGCAGTACGGCGTCGAGCCCGGGCTGCGCGCGCGGCTCAAGGTCCTGCAGAGCTGGTTCGACCTCGAGGGCGGCAAGATCACCGGCTTCGACTACAACCTGTGGGTCTCGTTCCAGATGACCAAGGCCGAGTTCCTGGCCACGATGAAGTACACGCTCGATCTGCGCCTGGCCGGCAACCGCGCGCCCCTCATGTTCGGCGCGCACACCGACTACTACTCGAGCAAGTACACCGGCGCGCCCAACGCGACCGCGCAGGAACGCCAGGAAGCCATCGAGGAATTCGTCGACTACGCGCTCTCGAAGCCCGAGGTCCGCGTGGTCTCCAACAAGCAGATCCTCGACTGGGTCCGCAATCCAGTACCGATCGACTAGGAGGTTCCCGTGAGCACCACCTCAGGGCGCTGTAGCGGCAACTGGGCCACCTTCTGCACGGCGCTGCTCGCGGCGTGCGCTGCCGCCGGCGCGGCGTGCGGCCCCGATCCCGGGGCGACCGGCGACGATCAGGGCGACGACGACGACCCGAACGGCTTCATCGACGGCGGCGGCTTCGTCGACGGCGGCGGCTTCGGCGGCGACGGCGGCATCGACGACCCCAATGGCAACGAGTGCTCGAACCTGAAGCTGCGCATCCGCGACTTCCCCGAGACCCACCCCGACTTCGAGACCTTCGACGGCGACTTCGTGTACCCGGGCCTGGTCGAGAACCAGCTCGGCGCCGACAACACGCCGGTCTACGCCGCCTCGGGCCCGACCAGCCAGACCGCCGGCGCGACCGAGTTCGGGCAGTGGTACCACGACAGCCCGGGCGTGAATCAGCCGGTCGACGTGACCATCGCGCTCACCGAGACGACGCCGGGGCTGTACGTCTACGACAACAGCGAGTTCTTCCCCGTCGACGGCATGGGCTTCGGTAACGAGTCGAACCCGCACAACTTCCACTTCACCACCGAGATCCACACCCGCTTCGTGTACAAGGGCGGCGAGACCTTCACCTTCCGCG
The DNA here is from genome assembly GCA_046595695.1 of Haliangiales bacterium. GTDB lineage: Bacteria > Myxococcota_A > Polyangia > Haliangiales > SHYZ01 > JBKJOI01. Next base: position 8,828 of record JBKJOI010000382.1, read on the forward strand.
GCGACGACGATCTGTGGCTGTTCATCAACGGCAAGCTCGCCGTCGATCTCGGCGGCCTGCACCCACCGCTCGAGGGCGTCGTGGACCTCGACGCCCAGGCGAGCGCGCTCGGCATCACCGTCGGCAACGAGTACGCGATGGAGATCTTCCACGCCGAGCGCCACACCACGTGGTCGAACTTCCACATCGAGACGACCATCGACTGCTTCGTCGTGCCGTAGCCGCCGCCACGAACACCAACCGCGGCGATCGCACTGACCCATCACCCCTGCACTCGACTCTTTCTCTTCCGGAGGACCAGGCTCATGAAGAACGGCACCGCACAGCTCCTCGCGACGCTCGGCGTCGCGCTCGCGCTCGCGCTGGTAGGTTGCGCTGGCAAGGCCCCGCCCGGGGGCGACGACGACGACGACGGCGACGGCGGTCCCAACCCCAATGGCCCCGACGCCGACGTCGGCGGCGGCGAGCCCGACGCCGCGCTGGCCGCCTGTGTGGCGGCCGAGGCCGGCGGCTTCACGTACGACAAGATCGCCACCTGGCGCGACGACGCCAAGTCGGCGTACTCGATGATCCACGACGACATGTGCGATCCGTCGGTCGTCGGCATCGGCCAGCTCGCGGTGCCGTCGCTGAACGTGCGCGGGCTCAAGTCGGGCATCGGCACCATCGCCGGCGCCTGCGACGAGAACGCCGGATGGGCCGAGCTGGTCGCGGTCGAGGCCCAGGGCCACGAGATCGTGAACCACTCGTACTCGCACCCGCAGATCAACGCGGGCAACGCGGCGCACGAGATCAACGACGCCAAGACCCTGCTCGACAGCCACATCGTGCACCCGATCTCCTTCTTCATCTGGCCGTACGACTACTTCACCGCCGACACCATCGCGGCGGTGGGTGGCGCCGGCCACCTGGGCGCGCGCGGCGGCAACCGCGACGACAACGACGGCGCGATGAACCCGCCCATCAACAGCGCCGAGCCGATCAAGGATCTCGAGGTCGAGTTCGACGTCTGGCCGCGCAACTATTCCAAGTACGCGCGCTACCGGGCTGACGACATGCTCGCGGTCCACGTGTGGAACGGCATCGAGCGCGGCGGCTGGGCGATGCGCGAGTTCCACAGCGTGATCGCCGACGGCTCGAACCCGGTCGGCCAGGGCTTCGGGCCCATCGAGCTGACCGCCTACAAGAAGCACCTCGACTTCCTCGTCGACGGCTGGAAGTCGAACCAGGTGTGGACCGCGAACCCGAGCGAGGTGATCCGCTACCGCCACGCGCGCAAGGCGTGCAAGGCGAGCGTGAACGGCGACCAGATCGTCTTCGACGCGTCGGCCGCCGAGTGCGTCGAGTACGCGACGCCCATCTCGGTGATCGTGAAGACCGGCAGCGACATCCGGCGCATCGACGCGCTGCAAGACGGCGTGGCGGTCTCGGCCCGCAAGATCGCCGCCAGGACCTTCAGCGTCACCGCCGACCCGACCAAGGGCGACGTCACGCTGTCGGGCTGCGGCAACGAGGGTCCCGAGGTCGCAACCGGCATCCAGCTCACCCCCAAGCCAACGCCCGCGGCGTCGGTGTGCGACCTGGAGAAGGTCACCGGCGCCGGCTCGCCCGGCAAGATGGACGATCTCGAACGGCCCGCCGAGCAGTTCCAGGCGCTGCCCAACCCCTCGCAGGGTGACGGTCGCACCGGCACCTGGTCGTGGTACCCGCAGAACGTCGTGGTCGCGCAGACCCTGGAGGGCTCGAACACCGTGCTGCGCTACAAGGGCGGCGCGCTGGCGGCGTGGACCGGCGTCACCCTCGCCTTCCTGGGCGGCAACGGCGCCGGCTCCTGCTACGACGCGGGCCAGTACACGGGCATCCGCTTCAAGATCAAGGGCTCGGTGGTGAGCCCCGACGAGCTGAACGGGAAGGTCATCCTCAGCCTGGTCACCGCCGAGACGCAGACGCAGACCTACGGCGGCGACCTCAACGGCGAGGGCGGGCACTTCAACAAGCAGATCGCGGTGACCTCGAGCTGGCAGACCGTCTCGATCCCGTGGGCCGACTTCGCCAAGCCGACCTGGGGTGCGACCGCGACGCTGACCACGCTCGCCAAGGGCAAGCTGCAGGCGATCGACTGGGGCATCTCCGACAAGGCGACCACCTTCGACGTCTTCTTCGACGACATCGAGCTCTACTGACGCGCGCGGAGCGCGCCACCGGGCGCCGCTTTCTCTGCCGGTCGCCGTTCCTGCCGCGTCCGATTCCGATCGTATACATGGCGCATTTCGGCAGCACGGTGCGCGGCGATGGCCGCAGGTGTTACTAGCGAAGTCGAGGAGGGCATCATGGTTGTGACGAAGCTTCTGAACATGACGGCGCTGGGAATGTGCTTCTGCCTGGGCGCGGTCGGCTGTGCCGCGAGCGGCGGCGGCGACGACACCGGCGACGACGACGTGGCTCCGCGGCCCGACGGCGCGCCTCTCATCGCTGACGACGGCGCCGTCCTCGGCGACCCGGCCCTCATCGACGATCTCGAGGACGGTGACGGCGCCATCCACGAGATCATCGGCCGCATCGGCGCCTGGTACAGCTTCAACGACGGCACCGCCGGCGGCATGCAGACGCCCTCGACGACCGGCGACTTCCTGGCCGAAGCGGGCGGCGCCAGCGACAGCGCGTTCGCGGCGCGCACCACCGGCAAGGGCTTCACCGAGTGGGGCTCGGGCGTCGGCTTCGATCTCAACAACCCGGGCGAGGCTACGGTGGAGACGAAGGGCAAGTGGGACGCGAGCGCGTACACGGGCCTCGCCTTCGAGGCCAAGGGCAACGTGGGCATGCGCGTCTCGATCATGGAGATCGCCGTGCTGCCGATCCTGGTCGGCGGGACCTGCACGCCCAGCACCGTGGAGGGCATGGAGTGCGAGGACGGCCACGGCAAGCTGGTCACCCTCACCAGCGAGTGGAAGACCTACGAGCTGCCGTTCGCGATGCTCAAGCAGGAGGGCTGGGGCAAGCCGCAGCCGTTCGACCCGGCGACCATCACCAGCATCCATTTCGGCTTCGCCAAAGGCCTGACCTGGGACGTCTCGATCGACAACGTCAGGTTCTACTAGGCATGCGGGCGACGATCTCGGCCGGGTGTCTCGCCGGCGCGGCGCTCGCGGCCGCCGGCTGCGCGCAGTTTCGCCCGCCCGTCGACGAGGGCGGCGCCGCCGGTGCCACCGCCGCGGGTGGCGCGTGCGGTTCGCGCACCATCGTCGAGGACGGCGAAGACGGCGACGACCAGATCCTCACCCGCGGCGGGCGCGGCGGCTACCTGTACACCTACGCCGACGAGGCCGGCTCGACCGTCGAGCCCAAGGGCGACTTCGCGCCCGCGAGCGGCGGCGCCGACGGCACCAGCCGGTCGCTGCGGGTGCGCGGCAAGCTGGCCACCGGCGACGTCTACGCGGGCCTCGGCTTCACGTTCCGCGAGCCGGCAGGGCCGTACGACGCCTCGCGCTACACCGGCATCGCCTTCTGGGCGAAGGCCGGCAAGGGCGCGGCGGCGGCGGTGCGCTTCAAGGTCGCCGATCCCGCCAGCGAGCCGGCGGCGGGCGTGTGCACCGACTGCTTCAACGACTTCGGCGTCAACTTCGAGCTGACCGAGGAGTGGACGCGCTACGTGGTCGGTTTCGGCGACCTCAAGCAGGAGGGCGGCTGGGGCGCGCCGCGCCCCGACGCGATCGATCCCACGCGGCTCTATGGCTTGAAGTGGCAGGTGACCACTGCGGGCGCCGCGGTCGACGTCTGGGTGGATCAGGTCAGCTTCGTCTGCGATTGAAAAGAAACATTTCTGCGAGCTATCCGGTACACGACCGGACCCACGGCCACCGCATCATGGCCGAAAATGTTGACCCGAATCGTCGCGAACCTCCCTCCATCTTCCCGAGTGTTCCAACGGCTCCTCACCTGTGCGATCGGCCTGCTCGCCGCTCTCCTCGTCCTCGTGACGTCGACGGTGATAGCGCAGGCCGAGGGCACGGGTGCGCTGACGCCGCGCGGCGGTGAGCTCGTCCGCCCCGGCGCCGGCCGCTCACCCGTCGCCGCAGAAAATGGCCACGAAGGTAGGGAAAGCGAGTCTGTGGAGGCCGAGGAGGGCGACGACGACGAGCCGAAATACACGCTCAAATTCCACGGCTTCTTGCGCATTCCGCTGCGCCTCGGTCTCGGCGAGGGCGGCAAGATCCACTCCCCGCCGCTCGTCCCCGACGTCAACTACACGGACTGGAACTACACGAACAACATGGGCGGTCCGTGGACCGAGCTGTGGTTCGAGTACGGCGACAAGACGGTCGCGGCCAACATCGTCATCGCCGCCTACGACGTGAGCGAGGCCAGCTACCGGGATCTGCAGTCGCAGCTCGGCATCGCGCAGTCGTTCGTGTCGCTCAACTTCCCCAACCTGTTCGGCGAGCTCGGCGGGCTCTCGGCCAACGTCGGCGCCTTCGTCGGCCGCTACGGCATGGCCGGCCGCTACGACGCCGGCCGCTACGACACCTACCTGTTCGGCGCGACGCAGGCGGCGGGTGAGACGCTCGCCGCGCGCTTCCGCCTGACCGACACCCTCCAGCTCGACGTCGAGCACGGCATCGGCGCCAAGCTGCAGGTCGCGCCGCTGGTGACCATCGAGGCGCCCTTCCTGCCCTACCCCGGCGACGTGCAGCAGGGCTCGACCATCCTGCACCACGCGCACTCGAGCCTGACCTGGAACGGCCAGCTCACCCTGGGCCTGCACTACATGACCGCGTTCACCAAGGACGCCAACGAGGGCGCCGGCGAGCTCGACGGCAGCATCTCGACGATGGGCGCCGAGCTCAAGCTGTGGACCAGCCGCTACGGCGAGGGCTACCTGGGCTTCGCGCACCTCATCTCGAAGGATCCGCTGCGCGTCGCCGGCGCGCTGCAGACCATCCATTCCTTCGAGGGCTGGAACCTGCGCGACAACTACTTCGGCGAGAGCGCGACCGGCTCGGGGACCATCGACACCGTGCTCTTCGAGTACACGTTCAGCCTGTCGACGTACCTGTGGCACCCGCAGGAGTTCTACGGCCAGTCGACCGACCTCTTGTTCTCGGTGTTCGGCATGTACAACCACGTCGCCAGCGACGATCCCGCCTTCACCGGCGCCGAGTCGCGGCTCAAGCTGGGCGGCGAGGTCACCTACACGCCCAGGTCGTGGCTCGGCGTCGCGCTCCGCTACGACCTCGTGCAGCCCGACCTCGCCGACAACACCAAGTCGTTCTCGGTGATCACCCCGCGATTGGTGTTCTCCAGCCGCTTCGCCTCGAACGAGCAGATCATCCTGTCCTACTCGCGCTACCTGAACGGCGAGAACGTCGTCCCCGGCTACCCCAACATGGCGCTCGCACCGGACGAGAACGTCCTGCGCATCGCCGCCCTGATGTGGTGGTAGGCATGGGCAGCGCATGGCGCCGGATGCTCCTGGTGCTGGCGTGCGCCGCCGCGTGCGCCTGTGCGCCGCGCCGCCAGGCCGCCGACGAGGGCGTCCTCCAGATCACCGAGAGCGAGCAGACCGCCTCGTACATCCGCAACTTCAATCCGCTGCTCGAGGTCGGCGACGTGCGGCGGCCCATCACATACCTGATGTACGAGCCGATGCTGATCCACAACCCGCTCGTCTCCGACTACGTCCCGTGGCTGGCGACCAGCTACCGCTGGGACGCGGGCAAGCTGATCTTCGAGCTGCGCCCGGGCGTGAAGTGGTCAGACGGCCAGCCGTTCAGCGCACGCGACGTGGTGTTCACCTTCGTGCTGATCAAGGAGAAGGAGGCGCTCGACCTGCGCG